>CAYOBG010000024.1:0-18104 GCA_964402265.1 uncultured Candidatus Nitrosotenuis sp.
AGGAAAACTTGTCCAGACAGCTCATGAATCAAAGATAACATTTTCTGAGCTTACTATATCTGAAGTCAGAAAATCTGTCTCTGAAAAGGAATTTGATGCAAAAAAACTTGCCAAAATAATATCTTCAATTAATGCACAATCCTCACTCCAAGCCAGGTCGTCATTAGGCTCTGCTGGTATTTCTGAGCAAAAACGCCTGATTTTAGCAAGAAAATCAAAGATTAGGCAGTATCGATCCGATGCGACAAAACGAAGCAGGTTAGTCTCTGTTGCAATCGAAAAACTGTCCGCCAAAATCCGCTCTCTGAGTAAGTAATTAGCGGGTTCGCGGGGATTCGGACCCCGGACAGCCGGATTAAAAGTCCGGTACTCTACCTGGCTGAGCTACGAACCCTTCGCAAATTCTGAAAATCGTGTATAATTTAGTCTTTGGCTAGCAATAATTCAGCGGTGCAAACTTTAAAAAAGGAAATTTTATGATCAAAATTCAAGCCCTTGTAGTATAGCCCGGTCTAGAATTCGGCCCTGTCACGGCTGAGACGCGTGTTCAAATCCCGCCAAGGGCGCTTTAACTTTTCTACAATTCTAAAAATTATAAAAAAATAGAATTTTGAATTCTATTGGTATTGTCGTTTTAGCTTGTTCTTTTTCTTGCCCTTTGCTACTTGAGGTTTCTTCTTTGACTCTGATTTTTTATCCGACTTTTCTTCTTTCTTTTCTTCCTGTACCTTGGGTGGTGATTTCGTTTCTGTCATTTTCTTTTCCATCATTTTTTCTTCCTTGATTTTTTCCATGCTCTTATCCACCACTTGGATTGCGTCTGTGAGAATGTTCTTTCGTGAGCTTCGCTCATCGTCCCAAGTTTCGATTATTATTGCTGACTTGTCTACTGGCTTTGCAAAGTCAAAGGTAAAGTAGATGACTGTGTTAAACGAGTCTGCCTGAGTTGCATTGTATTTGACATTGGATAAAATCTTGTCAAAATCCAAGACCTCGAGTTTCTGCGTTCCCTCAAAGTCTTGCACAAATGCAATTCTTGCCTTTTCTGTTTGGTCTCGCTCTCCGTTGTAGTCGCTTATTGCAAATGATACATATCTTAGTGAGCTAACACCACTGTTCTCATTTACAATCATCTTTACTGTGACTGGTTGTCCAACACTTAGTGTTTGAGTTGGAATAGTCTGGCTGAATCCAGAAATATCAAATGACTGACCATTGACTGTCAACCCTTTTTCTACAATTACTTTACCGTCGTCCAATGTTCCAAGAGTTGGTGCCACACAGTCTACACTGCACTTGGAATTCTCAGCGTATGATTCCTGTGCAAGTATTGAAGTTACTAAAATTCCTGCAAGAAGAATTGCAAATACTGGTTTGTTCATTGAATGACTTGGCCTCAAATTACACTATTAAATTTAGTTCCAGATTTGGCCCAATTCTGAGCCTAGCTACATTTTGAGCTGTTTTGTAATCTCTGATAGGATTTCTTTGTTGGCTGCTGCAATAAAAGAGAGCCTTGTCTCATATGACAAGTCTGAATCAAGTGGCCTTAGATTTTGATTCAGAATTGTCCCGCCAGCTTCTCTTGCGATTAGGTATCCTGCAGCCATATCTGTTACTCTGATTTTTTCTCTTAGGTCGATGTAAATGTCAATTAGTCCACGTGCAAACAATGCCAATTCCAATGCATTTGCACCTAGGTGTCTTGAGTGATTTGAATTTTCAAAAATTGGCTGTATTTTTTTGACCAAGCTTGGCTTTGCGCCAGAGACGTTTATTCCAACAATTTTGTAGATTGGCTTTTCCTTGTGTACTGTGATCTTTTTCTTGTTCAGGTACGCTCCTTTCCCCTTTGTTGCCCAGTACATGTCTCCATTTGATAGGTCAGTTACCACGCCATCTGTGATGGAGCTAAGCTTGTTCTTTGGAGCAAATGCTAGAGAACAACAAAAAAACGGAATTCCGCGAACAGCATTTGCAGAACCGTCTATTGCGTCCATGATAACAAACCCCTTTGGTTTTTTTGAGAGCTCCACTCTACCACATTCCTCGCCTAACACAATACAGTCAAACTTTATTTTTTTTAGATAATCCAAAACTGTTTTTTCTGCAACAATGTCTATCTTTCTGGAAATGTCTCCTCCTTTTCCTACTCCGTGATCCTCGCCAGCTGCTTTTGTTCCAGCCAAGTCTTTGACATTTTCATATACTAGTCTTGATGCTTCTCGGAGAACTTGGATTGTCTGCATGACTCTATGAAATTTTTTCGTAATTTAATCTAAGGAATTTTGAAAGGATAAATATCAAGAAAAAAGCTTGTCATTGTGAGCAGCAAGGATCAGTCCGTAGTTTCAAAAGAAGCATTAATGTCAACAAAATCTGGAAAGCAAATTCTCAAGCAAGGCCTCTTCAAGTCAAAGGGATTCAAATTATTTAACCACTACAAAGAAGAAGCGGAGGCAGAATTTCCAAAGTTTGCACAAAGATTTACAGATGATCTATTGCGAGAAATAAAAAATGACACCTCTCCATCCTCTACACAAAAAGCATTTGCGCAGGAAATTGGTACAGACGAGATAATTCTACAAGACTCGGAAATCCCTGCAATAAAGTCAAAGCTTGAAAATCCTGATATGCTAAAGGACAGGGTTTTGCGAATTTTGAACTCTAACTTTGTCAAAATGACATTGCCTGTATTTTGTGCGTTATATGACGCTGCAGCAGATTACAACAAGAATGGTTCGGCCCAGTTGCGCCAAGACCTAATTGATGGCCACATTATCGCAATTGATCTATCTGAGCCAATGGATAGAATTGTAGACAAAGACGAGGACCTGGAGTATCTTGATGATTACAAACTGATGAATCCTTACATTTTGAAGCTTGCCAGAGACAAAATTGCCAAAGGCGGCGAGCAGGTCTTGCAAGAATTTGAGGATGGATTCAAGGATGCAAGACTTGGACAATACATTGACACAAAACTCAAGCTGACCCCAACAAAAATCACTGAAGAGCAGATGAATCAGTGTTATAAAAAATATCGCGCAGTAATGGGAACTGCCGGCAGAAACATGGCACTATCTAAGAATCCGTTAGGCGAGATTTTCTATCTGGGAATGGCACGCGCTGCTGAATCTGTGGGATGTGGAAATGAGATCGAGGATTCCATTAAGAACAAGTTTGTCAAAGTTCCTTCGTGGCCTCTGTATTATTCGCTTTTGACAAATGATGTCAAAAAGGGATTTGAGTACACCATGAAAAAAAGCGAACTGTATCTGTCCGATGCAAGACTGGCATTGGAATTATTGCCAAAGGACTTTTCACACACAGAATTTCTAGAGTTCTTGTTCTTGACTGTTGAGCACTATAACCAGTACTGGTACAACCAGCTAGACAAAGTCAACATGTGGGCCGAGTTTTCCTCAAAACTTCCGCGGTGATAAAGCCATGATGTGGTCTGAAAAGCATAGGCCAAAAAAAATCATCGACATGGTTGGGAATGAAGAGGCAAGAAAATCATTTGTAGATTGGCTAATAAAATGGAAAAAAGGTGCAAAACCAGTATTGCTTGTTGGTCCGCCCGGAATTGGCAAGACAACACTTGCGCAGCTAGCAGCTAAGGAATTTGGGTATGATATGATAGGCATGAATGCAAGTGATGTGAGAAACAAGTCCAACATAGACGAGCTGCTCTCGCCGCTACTAGGCAACACTAGCCTTCTTGGAAAGCCCATGATTTTCGTTGACGAAGTGGATGGAATTCACGGTAGGTCTGACTTTGGAGGCGTTGAAGCATTGCTAAAAATTCTCAAAGAACCAACAATTCCAATAATTCTTGCCGCAAACTATGATGACTCTGATAAAATGAAAAACATCAAAAAAACCGCAAAGACAATCTATCTCAAGCCTGTTCCGCCAAGATTGCTTGGCCTGTACCTAGGAATGGTTCTAAAAGAAGAAGGGGAAAAACTCTCACCTGGCACAATAATCAAAACAGTTGTGGAATGTCGGGGTGATATCCGCTCGATGCTAAACATGGCACAAGCACAAGTCGGAGGATTTGACATTCTATCAGAGAAATCATTTGAAACTCTTGATGTTGAGGCTGGAGTTAATGCGTTCTTTAAGGCAAAAACAAAACAAGAAGCGCAGATAGTATTGTATTCTCTGAGAATTGATCCAAGAGAAAAGATTAACGCGTTTTATTCTAGTGTAGTGACAAGCAATATCTCAAATAGTGATATGGCAAAAATGCTTGATGTCATATCTGAGGCTGATATGTTGTATGGTAGAATAATGCGAACACAGGAATGGCGATTGCTTCGATACTTGGATAATATTTTACTAAAGATGTATTCTGAAAACATGTCAGTGCAATACTCTCAGTATAATCTGCCGTGGCCTTTGTTAAACAAATTACGATGGGATGGAAAGGTGATAAAATCCATCACTACTAATCTTGCGCAAAGATTCCACGTATCCAAAAGTACGATTGCGACATTTTATCTTCCGTACATTTTATTCTGCATGAAAAACAAAAAACTGGAACTGGAAATGAATCCTGAATATGTCGAGGTCATTCAAAAGGAGATTCAGGCAATAAAATGAGCTGGCGCAAAATCCCAATGAAGTTTCCGGGGACATGTATTGTGTGTAACCAGAAAATCGAAATAAACGAGATAGGCCTTTGGGCAAAGGGACTTGGGGTCAAGCATGAAAAATGTGCAAGCCAAGAAGTAAAGGAGCTAAAATGCGCCATTTGTGGTGGGCCTGCGGGATGTGCCAAATGTGAGTTTGCAGATGACTGCGATCGAAATTTGGTATCGGAACTATGCATCTGCAAGAAATGTAGCGATTCCAAAGAGTCTTTTTTGGACTATCAGAATGCAATAAAAAAGAACTATTCCCTGTTAAATCTTAAAATTTGAACACAAGCGAGACCAGACATTGACTAATACTCAGATTGAACCAAAAAAATACCAAATCCCGTCATACACACCACAACACATACTCAGTCCTGAATTTCAAGGAACATCAAACTATGAAGTGGGCTTAGCAGACATACTCAAAGAAAAAACTCTCACACTGCAAAGACTTCAGCAAGACCCAAAGGCAAACCAAGGACAAATTCAACAAGCACAAGAGCAACTAAAGGAATTGAGCCGTTTATACGAAAACTACAACATCGGGATGAATGTCTTTAGGACTGCCAAGGGTGGACGAGACAAAATCCGAGAATAAACCAACTTTGGCATTATTGCAAAAAACTAACTGCGATCAGAAGTTTTGAGAATCCACGATCTAAAATTAATATAGCGTTTGCAGTTCCAAGTTGTTGCGGGGTCTGGCATGCATAGTGACAAGATTGAAAAATTTCTAGAAAAACAAAAGACAGCACTTGCAAGTGGCGGCCAAGACAAAATTCTGGCTCAACATGAAAAAGGAAAGCTTACTGCAAGGGAGAGAATCAACTTGTTGCTAGACGAGAGCAGCTTTACAGAAATCGATGCCCTAGCTACTCATCATTATTATGAATATGACATGCAGAAAAAGAAGTTCTTTACGGACGGCGTAGTGACAGGTTATGGAACAATAAACGGAAGACAGGTCTTTGTCTTTGCTTATGATTTTACAGTTCTGGGTGGGACACTGTCTCAAATGGGAGCAAAGAAAATTACAAAACTTATGGATCATGCAGTGCGCACAGGCTGCCCAATAATTGGAATAGCAGATTCTGGAGGAGCACGAATTCAAGAAGGAATTCTAAGCCTTGATGGCTTTGCAGATATCTTTTATCATAATGAATTGGCATCAGGCGTTGTGCCACAAATCACTGCAAGCATTGGCCCATCAGCCGGCGGTGCAGTATATTCTCCTGCAATGACTGACTTTGTAATAATGGTTGAAAAGGCAGGAACAATGTATGTGACAGGCCCTGAGGTTGTCAAGACTGTTCTTGGAGAAGAAGTATCATTTGAGGAACTTGGCGGTGCAATGACCCATGGAACTAAATCCGGTGTTGCACACTTTGTTGCAAAAAATGAATACGACTGTTTTGATAAGATCAAGACCTTGCTGTCATACATTCCATCAAATAATACTGAAGAGCCTCCACATGTAGAAAACGATGATGATCCAAACAGAATGGATCACAACCTGATAAACAAGATCCCAGAGAACTCGTTGCAGCCATATGATATGAAGGAAATTCTCCTCTCAGTGGTGGACAATCACCAGCTCTTTGAAGTTCACGAATTATTTGCGCAAAACGTGATTGTCGGCTTTGCAAGAATGCATGGAAGAACCGTTGGAATTGTGGCAAACCAGCCAATGTATCTTGCAGGTGCACTCGATATTGATTCTTCAAACAAAGCTTCACGATTCATCAGATATTGTGATGCATTCAACATTCCAATCATAACGTTTGTAGACACACCTGGCTACATGCCTGGAACCAACCAAGAACACAATGGAATAATTCGACATGGAAGCAAACTCTTGTATGCATATTGTGAGGCAACCGTGCCAAAAATAACGCTAGTAATTGGCAAAGCGTACGGAGGGGCATACATTGCAATGGGCAGCAAAAATCTTCGAACCGACGTTAACTATGCGTGGCCAACCGCACAAATCGCAGTGCTTGGCTCTGAGGCCGCAGTAAAAATTATGAACAAAAAAGACCTAGACAATGCAAAAAATCCAGAGGATCTCAAAAAACAATTAACAGCGGAATTTAACGAAAAATTTGCAAATCCGTATGTGGCAGCGTCAAATGGCTCAGTTGACACGGTAATTGATCCTGCCCAGACAAGACCCATGCTAATAAAGGCCTTAGAAATGCTTGCAAACAAACGCGACAAGCAGCTACCAAGAAAACACGGAAACATAAACCTGTGATACTATGATAAAAAAAGTTCTAATCGCAAATAGAGGAGAAATCGCATTACGTGTAATTAGGACATGCAAGGCACTTGGCATCAAAACAGTCGCAGTATACTCTGATGAAGACTACAACTCTTTACATGTAAAGCAGGCGCACGAGGCATATCACATTGGCAAGGCAGCTCCAAAGGAAAGCTATCTGAACCAAGAAAAAATCATACATGCAATTCTTGCATCTGGAGCTGATGCGGTGCATCCTGGATATGGCTTTCTTTCTGAAAACTCTGACTTTGCAAAACTCTGTGAGGACAACAAGATCAACTTTATTGGTCCATCTGCTGCGTCAATGGATTTGTGCGGTGATAAGATGCGTTGCAAGGCTGCAATGCTCAAGGCCAAAGTTCCAACCGTACCTGGAAGCCCAGACCTTGTAAAAGATGCTGAAGAAGCACTAGACATTGCAAACAAAATCGGATATCCAGTTTTGCTAAAATCTGTGTATGGTGGAGGTGGACGAGGAATTCGACTGGTAAACAATGACAAGGAGCTGCGCGAGGCATATGATACCGTAACTGGTGAGTCCATTGCGGCATTTGGAAAATCCGCAATCTTGGTTGAAAAATTCCTAGAAAAGACTCGTCATATTGAATATCAGCTTGCGCGTGACAAGCACGGAAACGCAGTTCACATATTTGAGCGAGAATGTTCCATTCAAAGACGTAACCAAAAGCTAATCGAGCAAACCCCGTCACCAGCAGTTGACCAAAAAACAAGGGACAAAATTGGCGAGCTAGTAGTAAATGCTGCAAAAGCAGTAGACTATACCAATCTTGGCACTGCGGAATTTCTCAGAGCAGACAATGGAGAATTTTATTTCATAGAGATTAATGCACGACTCCAAGTCGAGCATCCAATCACAGAACTTGTTTCAGGACTGGACCTTGTAAAACTGCAAATCGATATAGCAAATGGTGAGCCAATTCCGTTTAAGCAAAACGATCTAAAAATGAATGGCTATGCAATTGAGTGCAGAATAAACGCAGAAGACACGTTCTTGGACTTTGCACCATCAACCGGCCCTGTACCTGATGTTACCATTCCGTCAGGACCTGGAGTTCGTTGTGACACATACTTGTATCCTGGTTGTACAGTATCATCATACTATGATTCTCTAATGGCAAAACTCATCACATGGGGACAGACCTTTGAGGAATCAAGACTTCGAATGCTAAATGCACTAAACGATTTCTACATACAGGGTGTTGAGACATCAATTCCACTCTACAAGACCATACTCAAAACAGAGGAATACAAAAAAGGGAATCTCTCGACAGACTTTTTGAAAAGATACGGTATAATTGAGAAATTAACTGAGGACATCAAGTCAGAGCAGGTACAAAAGCAAGACGTTGCAATTGCAGGTGCCCTGATGTACTCTGAATACTTTAGAAGTAAAGTTAAGTCCCAACATGGTTCAAACGCACGCTGGAAGAGCCACATGGATAGAAGATAAAATGGAATACAAAATTTCAGACATTGAGAATGTGTTTAACGGACAAATACTCCAAAAGACTGGCGAATCTGATTATATAATAAAAATCAATGACACGCAACACACACTCAAGATTCTAAACCTGAGTACTCGTGGAATAGAGTTTGTGTTGGATCAGAAATTCCACACAGTCAAGTATCTTGACTCTGCAACTGCAGAGATGAAGATGGTAGTTGATGGAACGCCATTTACTGTAAACATGCATCACAAGCTAAGCGAGATTGTGTACAAAAACACAGGAGGTGGAGACACAGGTAATGCAAAGATTGCTTTACACAGCCAAATTCCGGGTAAAGTAGTGTCGGTTAATGTGAATGAGGGAGACTCTGTCAAAAAAGGCGATGTTGTGTGTGTTTTGGAATCAATGAAAATGCAGGTGTCTGTCAAGTCTCACAAAGATGGAATCGTCAAGAAAATCAAAGTCAAGTCTGCCATGTCTGTTGCAAAAAACGACATCCTTGCAGAAATAGAATAAAGTTTAGTTTTTCAGAGAATCAATTATCTCTTGGTAGTTTGGCTCAATCAGAGGATTGTCTGAAACCCACTTGTATGTTACAGTGCCGTTCTCATCCACAATAAAGACAGAGCGCTTTGCGGCATCATATCCCTTTACGTGCAAGAGATCTTGCATTAAGATGTCATAGTCTCGAATGGTTTGTGACTTGTAGTCTCCAAGTATTGGATAGTTAAAGTGGAATTTCTCTGCAAAAGCCTTGTTTGCAAATGGACCGTCATTTGATATTCCAATTACTTGTGCACCAAGACCTGATATCTCACTCCATCTGTCGCGGAACGTGCACATTTCAGTAGTGCATACTGGTGAGCTTGCTGCCACGAAAAATGACAGGACAACTTTTTTACCTCTAAACTCGGAGAGTTTTCTCATTTTCAGATCTGTATCGACAAGCTCAAACTCTGGAGCTTTATCCCCAACATTTACTGCCATAACCAAAATCTAAAGACGCGATATATCAATTATGTCAAAACAAATTTCTGATCGCAAATTTTTTGCATATTTTTTTCCATAGCTTTTTATATAAACAAACGGGTGTCAAGCTGATTTGGTTGGGGAATATGCGTCTAACTACAGTCATGTTCTTCTGATGTTTGGCTTTGCCATAATGGCTGTAGGTCCTGCACTTTTGATATCTCGTATGATCTCACCTAGAAAAATTAGCAATCCTGTAAAGTTCCTCCCAATGGAAGCAGGCCAAGTCCCGCAGGGAGAAGGAAGAACTCACTTTATGATGCAGTATTATGCTTATGTCCTAATGTTTGTAGTCTTTGACGTGATGGCAATTTTCTTGTATGCGTGGGGCAGCTCGCTTTTGAATCTGCCAAAGACTGCGACTTTGCCAATTATTGCATTTTTGGGGATAATGTTTGCAGCAATGGCTTTTGCGCTATATCAATCAAAGAGGCGAAACATATGGTAATCATTAATACTAAACTACAAAGCAATACCTGTGAGGGATTAGATTGCTAAAGGACCTACTAACTCCGCAAAACGCAAATGTGTTCGTAGGCAAGCTAGGGGATGTTCTAGTCAAAGCAGTAGATGCGCCACTAGGATATGCTATAAACTGGAGCAGACTTTGGTCGCTGTGGCCAGTACACATTGAAACTGCATGTTGCAGCGTAGAGTTTGGAGCAGCATCCGGCCCAAGATACGATGTGGAAAGATTTGGAATCATTGAGGCATTCGGATCTCTGCGACAATGTGATCTTGTGGTAGTGCAGGGAACCATAACACGAAAGATGGCGCCAAGACTCAGGCTGGTCTACGATCAAATGCCAGAGCCAAAATATGTCATCGCTATGGGCGCATGCGCAATCACCGGAGGACTCTACTTTGACTCTTACAATGTTTTGCCTGGAATTGACGGAATACTTCCAGTAGATGTGTACGTTCCAGGATGCCCCCCGAGACCTGAAACCCTCATCCAAGGTTGCATGCTTTTACAAGAAAAAATCAAGAGACTAAAGGCAAGGTAGAATTCTTATGAGCACAGAAGAAACAAAACCAGAAACAAAACCAGTAGCAGCGCCTGAAGTAACTCCTCCTGCACCTGCCGCAAAGCCTGCCACACCACCAGCACCAGTAAAAGAGCTTCCACAATTTGAAAAATCAATTGCCGATAAACTATCTGGTAAATTTGGCGCAAAGACTACCATTGAATTTGTAAAGCCGCTCAGAATACGCGTCAAGGTACCAAAAGAAGACGTACTTGATGTGGCAAAATTTATTCGTGATGAATTACACTTTGATCATGCGGAATCAGTAACTGGCGTTGACTATCCAGATTCAAAGGAAATCGAAGTTGTGTATCACCTAGGATCATACACTGATCCAGAACTTGCAAAACAAGTGCTAACACTTGCAACTCGTGCACCAAGGGAAGAAAACCCAAACCCTGGATCTGATAATACCAAATTACCTAGTCTTAGAGATATATTCTACAGCGTAGAGTTCCACGAAAGAGAGTGTTTTGAAATGCTTGGAGTCTACTTTACAGGTCATCCAGATAATCGAAGATTGCTACTGCCAGAAGACTGGGCAGACTTACCACCAATGCGAAAGGACTTTCACATAAAGGGACGATAAAGATGAGCACTCCACTACCGCCAGGCCTGCAAATGGAAAAAGTCGACGAGCGAATAATGACGCTCAACGTCGGCCCACAACACCCAGGTTCTGGACACATGAGAATTATTGTCAAAATTGACGGCGACTATATCGTTTCTGCAGATCCTGATCCTGGATACGTGCACCGAGGAGAAGAAAAAATGGCGGAATACCGAAACTACATCCAAAACATTCCGCACTTGGAGCGACCCGTAATTCATGACTCCTGTAATGTTTTGTATCCGTATTGCCTTGGTGTTGAGGAATTATTGGGCCTTGAGGTGCCAGAGCGTGCAAAATACATTCGAGTTATTGCGTCTGAGCTGAACAGATGTGTCTACACACAATACTGGCTTGCAATTTATGGAATCTTTTTGGGCCATTCTACAATGTTCATGTGGCCTGCAGGTGACAGAGAACTCCTCATTGACGCACTGGAAAAAATGACTGGCGCTCGTGTCACACATGCATATTTTGTCCCGGGTGGAATTCGAAACGATGTGCCGGCAAACTTTGAGGACATGGTACTAAAGCGAGTCAACTATTTTGAGAAACGCATCAAGGAATATGCAGCAGTATTTTATGACAACCCAATTTTGATTTCAAGAACACGAGATGCCGGAATCTTATCACGAGAGGATGCAATACGACTAGGAACTACTGGCTCTACATTGCGCGCAAGTGGCGTTGACTATGACTTGCGAGTCAAGGAACCATACGATGCATATGAGGAGCTTGACATCAAAGTAAACACACTCAAGGAAGGCGACTCTTACGCTCGCTCAAAAATTCCATGGCTTGACATGCTGGAATCATGTAACATTATCCGACAGGCGTTGCAAAAAATGCCCAAGTCTGGCTCTGTGAGGGTAAAGCTAAAGCCAAACCCAAAAGGAGGGAACGATGAAGTCTACAAGAGAGTAGAGTCTGGACGTGGCTCACTTGGATGCTACATCGTGTCGCGAAGCAAGCCAGAGCCATACCGAGTAAAAATGAGTGTCGGCTCGTTCAGAAATCTAATCTGCATGCCATATTTGCTCAAGGGAGAAAAACTAGGAAACATGCCTGCAGTATACTGGAGCCTAAACTACTGGCCAGTGGAGGCTGACAGATAAAATGTCTACAATCGCGCCAAAATTCCGACTAAGCTATTTCATAAAGTCAATCACTGACACTACATTCTGGGTAGTTCTTCTACTGACTTTGGTAGGCCTGCCGTTTGTGATGACTCTACTGTTTTATCTGAAGCTGCCACTAATCGATGACAAACTGGTTGGACCATACCTGGCACTCACCATACTGGCTGATCCGTCACGACAAATCCCGCTAATCAAGTCGTTTATCCACACTGACTTTTTCAAAATCGCAATGTTCCCGGGATTTGGATTTGCAGCACTGGTTGCAGCAGGAACCATTTTTGTTGAAAGAAAGATGCTCGCGAAATTGCAGCTCAGAGTTGGTCCGTTCTATTGTGGAAAAATAGAAGGCATTTTACAATTAATGAGTGACGGAATCAAGCTGTTATCAAAGGAAATAATCATTCCTGCAAAGGCAGACAAGCCAATATTCTGGGCAGCACCGGTTTTGTTTGTTGGAGCAGCAGCTGCGTTTGTATCGTTAATTCCTGCAGCGGGCGGCGGATGGGTAGTAGCTGATGTCGATGTGGGATTACTCGCAGTCTTTGCAGTAATTGGCTTCTTCCCGGTAATCACTGTGTTATCTGCATGGTCTGCAAATTCCAAATTTCCATTCATTGGAGGAATTCGCGCCTTACACCAAATGGTCTCATTTGAGATCCCGCTAATCTTATCGGTTCTCGGAGTCGTCATTTTAACCGGCACACTAAACCTGACTGAAATCGTAGAATCGCAAGGCACCTACTGGTGGATTATCTTCTTGCCAATAGGCGCAATCGTGTTCTTTATTGCAATGCTAGCAGAACTGGAAAGAATTCCGTTTGACCTTCCAGAGGCAGAAAGTGAAATTGTGGCAGGCTGGCTAACTGAATTCTCAGGCATGATGTATGGTTTAGTGCAATTAGGATCATATCTGAAACTATACGCATTTGCCGCACTCTTTACAGTACTATTTCTTGGCGGATGGAACGGACCAAACGTCTGGCCACCATTCCCAGAAGAACTAATCACAGAAGGAATCAAGATGGGCCCAATCAATGCCCAGTTCCCAGGACTACCATTACTGGATCAACAAATGCTAAATGATGTTCTGTGGTTTGTGATCAAAGTAGCTGGAGTAATATTTTTCATCTTGTTACCTAGAGGTGTTTTCCCAAGAATCAGAATTGATTTGCTCTTGCACATTGGTTGGTACAAATTGATCGGCCTTTCCTTTGTTAACATCTTTATAGCACTCGCCTTGGTGTATGCAGGAGTACTAGGTCCGGGAGGAATTTTGTAAAATGGGCACCGCAACAGGAATCATCAAAGCACTAAACTCTGGAATAAAGCATCTTGCAGTAAAGCGATTTACTCTTCGATATCCTGAGCAGAAACTAAAGTTCGCAGGCGATGGTTATCAGTTTGATCCAAACACCGGCGTAGGCATTGCTGGATACAAGGGCAGACACATGCTATTCCATGACCACTGTACAGGGTGCAACCTGTGTGCCATTGCATGTGAGGGAGTAGCTGAGGCAATCGCAATGGTAAAGGTACCAGACGAATGGAAGCACAACAAGAAATCAATCATGCCACAAATCGATTATGGCAAGTGCGTCTTTTGCGGACTGTGCGTTGATGCATGTCCTTTCTATGCTCTATACATGACAAATGACTATGAATTATCATCATTTACCAAAGAAGGTCTAATCTACACACCTGCACAACTGCAGGTAAAGCCAAACGTAGACCAAGACGTTGAGCTCAAATTCGACAACCCAAGAGGCGCTACACATGGCTGATGCAGTGTTTCTGGCACTAGCCGTTATGACAATTGGCTCTGCAATTGCAGCACTTGAGGTTAGATCCTTGATTTATGGCTCCATTGCACTAATGGGAACCCTCGGTGGAATTGCGGGATTCTTCTTACTGTTGGACTCGCCGTTTGTGGCAATGTTCCAGATTGCAGTCTATATCGGTTCTATTGCTGTACTGATTCTATTTACTGTAATGCTTGTGCGAAGACAGCTAATCTTCATCAAAATAGAGGACAAGAGACGACGATACGCAGGAATTGGACTAATGCTAATAATGATGATGTCACTAGGCGCAGTCATTCTAAGCTCTGGCATAAAATCAATCCAGACAGACGAGCCGCCAGTTGACTTTAGGAATATTGGCGCGGACTTTCTGACATATTACTGGCCTGCACTTGTATTGATGGGATTCATCTTGGCAGCAGCCGTTATCGGAGCACTAACTTTGGCAAGAAGGGAGGATGTACCAAATGGTCAATACAATAACTGATTTTCTTATAGTGTCCATTGCTCTTTTGGCAATTGGAATCTATGGCATATCTGTGAAAAGAAACGCAATTCGAATGTTATTTGCAATAGAAATGATAGTTAACGCGGCAAACCTCAACTTGGTAGCATTTGGCAGATTCCTGCCGACAAGCCATGGCCAGACATTTGCTCTATTCTCAATTGCAATAGCTGCTGCAGAAGTTGCAGTAGGCCTTGCGTTGATCATAGTAGCGTACAGAATGTACCAGAACGTAGACATTGCAGAATTTAGGAGCTTGAAGGGCTAGTGGAATACGCATTACTGCAGGCCGTCTTCCTGCCATTGTTATTGTCGCCTGTAGCCTATATCCTTGGACGAAAGTTAGGCCCTAACGTAGCGACCTGGTTCACATTTGGATTGTTGTTGTACTGTACCATACTAGTAATTGATGTTGCACTAGCTGGCAACTATTCAGAACATTACGTCTGGACGAAACTCTTTGGTGAATTTGGATTCAAGATGGACGGCCTTGCAATTCCGTTTGCAGTTATCATCTATGTACTAAGTACAGTTCTCGCACTATACTCAAAACCATACATGATTCACAAATTCCACGAATTTTATGAAGAACACTATCATCACTCTGCATCAGGATCTGGGCAGACAACCGCACTTGTGGCATCATCTGACATGTCGGGCTATGTCAATAAACAGTCGGGCCTGTACTTTGCGCTATACTTAGTCTTTGCAATGGGAATGCTTGGAACGGTTCTTGCAACTAACCTGATTGAATTCTATGTGTTCTTTGAGGTCATGCTGATTCCTGCCTTCTTTTTGGTTGCATTCTGGGGCGATGGTCCAAGACGAAGAATTTCTCTAATGTTCCTGTTCTGGACCCATGTCGGCGCAGTTGTACTATTGTTGGGATTCTTGACAATTGGCCTTGCAGTTGGAAGCTTTGACTTTACAGCAATTCAGGAATCAAAAATTCCGCAAGACGTACTGATGTTAGCAGCAGTCGCCATAGTACTGGGTCTGGCAGTAAAGCTTGCGGCATTTGTATTTCACATTTGGCTGCCATATGTCCACGGTGCAGCACCAACGCCAATCAGTGCTTTATTGTCTCCTGCAATGATCGGAATTGGGGCTTATGGTGTCTTCAGACTAATCATAGAATTTTTGCCAAACACATATGCTGATATGGCAATATGGCTGCACATCTGGGGACTGGCCACCATGATTTATGGTGGTGCAATGGCACTAATGCAAGACGACATAAAGAGAATGCTTGCATATTCCAGTGTAAGCCAGATGGGCTACATTCTATTTGGAATTGGCTCGTATTCTACACTTGGATTAGCTGGAGCAGAGTTCATGTATGTGACTCACGGATTGGGCAAAGCTCTCCTTTTCATGACTGCGGGAATTTTGATTGTACAATGTGGCACAAGAAGCATGACAAAACTTGGAGGCCTAGCTGGTAAAATGCCAATTACTGCAGTGTGTGGTGTTATAGGCGCACTCACAATAGCTGGCGTTCCGCCAACAAGTGGATTCATGGGAGAATGGACATTATTTGCAGGCTCACTTGATACCGCAATAAAAGCCAACGCTGCAACCGGTGACATACTACGATACGTGATATTTGGATTGGGCCTAGTTGCAACAGTACTTACAATGTCATACATGTTATGGATGCTAAAGCGTGTGTTCTTTGGAAAACTGCCAGAACATTTGTCTCATGTCAAAGAAGCAAGCTGGTACATGACTGCGCCAATGATGGTACTAGCTGGATTTACAATTGTTGTAGGATTATACCCTGACTTGTTCTTCAAGGATATCATTCCATACATGAAAGGAGTGCTTGGTGCATAATGGTAGAAGCCAGCATGATGGGATTGGCACTTGACTTTGCACCAACAAGCGCTTGGCTTGTCTGGATCTTACCATTTGTTGCAGCTCTTATTGTTCCAGCAGTAGGAAAAGCATCAAAGAGAGCTACTGGTGGCGTGGCGGTGGGATTTGCACTAATGAGTGCACTATCTGCTGCAACTTTACTCCCAGGAGCACTGGAATCGCACGAAGTTCATGATCAGGTGGACTGGATCACAACTATTGGTATCAAGGCAGGAGTACTAGCTGACCCACTAGCAGTAATAATGGCAAATGTTGTTGGCTGGATTTCATTTTTGATCATGGTGTACAGCACTGGATACATGAAGGGCGACAAGGATATTGTTCGATTCTGGTTCTGGATGATGTTTTTCATTGGTTCAATGCAGCTCATCGTTCTTTCTGATAATTTACTGATGATGTTCTTTGGCTGGGAGGGAGTAGGCCTAGCGTCATATGCTCTAATTGGATTTTGGTATCGCGACAAAAACAAGGACCACGTCGGAACCCAAGGCAGAACTGTACTTGGATTACAAGACTATTACTCCCCGACACACTCTGGAATGAAGGCATTCATCATGACCAAGGTAGGTGATATCATGATGCTTGCAGGCATGTTTTTGATTTTCGCATTTGCCGGTACATTTGGATTTAGAGAACTGCTCAATGATACCACATGGGCTACATCGATGCAGGCGCAAGGACTGCTGGTACCAGCTGCCGTACTATTATTTGGTGGCGCAATAGGCAAATCTGCTCAATTCCCACTAAACGAATGGCTGCTAGAGGCAATGACAGGACCTACTGCAGTCTCTGCATTGATTCATGCTGCAACAATGGTAAAGGCAGGAGTGTTCTTGGTTGCAAGAATAGGTCCGCTCTTTTTCGCACTAGCTGCTGCTGGCTTTGCAATGGACCAGTTCTTTGAGGTAGTAGCATGGGTTGGAGCAATCACTGCCATTCTACTTGCAACCCAGGGAATGGTAAATTCTGAGATCAAAAAAGTTCTGGCATATTCTACTGGCTCTCAAATCGGCTACATGATGATGGCAATGGGAGTAGCTGGACTGTCTCATCAATACGTTGATGGTTACACTGCTGGATTTTTCCACTTGATATCTCATGCAATGTTCAAGGCATCGCTATTCATGGCAGCCGGTTCTCTGATACATGTCGTAGGATCTAGATTCATGACTGACATGGGTGGTCTTCGAAAGCACATGAAAAAGACGTATGCGTTCATGTGGGCTGCAGGCCTAGGACTGATGGGCGCTCCATTTATCACAACTGGATTTTGGAGCAAGGACGCAATCTTTGGTGCTGTGTATGAATCAGGAAACACCTGGGCAATGCCGTTGTTTATTATTGCAGTTGTCACAGCAGTAATTACTACTTTCTATACTACACGAATGATTGGAATGGTCTTCTTTGGCGACAAGTCAAAGCACATTGAACACATGGAAAAGGAAGGCCATCACATACACGAGGCAAGCATGTCAATGTGGATTCCATATGGAATACTGGCAGCACTCACAATTGGTATTGGTGTGATAGGCCTTACTGCAGAAGAAGGAATCCATGAATTGTTCACGGAATATCTTGGCGGTACATTCCACATTGAATCAGAACATGTTGTAGTGGATAATGGACTGCCTGCATTCTTGGAGGGAATCAATCCAGTTGCACTAATGGCATCACTTGCTGCATTTGGAATTGGCATCACTCTTGGATATGTGTTCTATATTGG
>CAYOBG010000025.1:0-18080 GCA_964402265.1 uncultured Candidatus Nitrosotenuis sp.
GGCCAAGGGTGAGGCTGCTCGCCTATTAAAAGGGAACATGAGCTGGGTTTAGACCGTCGTGAGACAGGTCGGTCTCTGCCTGATGGAAGTGTGGCTATTTGAGGGGAAGTTGCTCCGAGTACGAGAGGAACAGAGCAGCGTGGCCACTGGTTTACCGGTTGTCTGACAAGGCAGGCCGGGCAGCTAAGCCATCTGGGCTAAGCGCTGAAAGCATCTAAGCGCGAAACCCTTCCTGAAACAAAATAGCCTTTCTTAGGATGGAGGTCGGCAGTAGAAGACTGCTTTGATAGGATGGAGGTATAGATCACAAGCTTCGGCGAGTGGTGAGCCTGCCATTACTAATAGACCAACGCACTGGTTAGCCACATTACATAGAGACTATGCGCGATGATTTTATTCTAAAATCACACCCTAGTGGAAACTAGGTTTGTGCTTTTAGAGTACAATTAATTTTCAATTACACGACTGCACGAATATCTTAAATTTTTTATTCAAGCTAAAAACAACTCATGTGGATGGACATCTCAACTGATCATAAATTTTACGAGTCAAAATGCTCTCAACTCACACAGGAAAAAGAAATTCGCTTTGCTGGAATTATTGATGAGCAGGGCAAGTTAGTTGTTGGCGGCTTCAAGTCTGGAATAACTCCTCTGGAAGATGATGCAAGTAAGCTGCAGGGATTTATGGAATTTGCATCTGGCGTCTCTCTTCGAAAGGAATTCGATAAAACACTCGGACCAATTAACTATCTGGCTGCAAGAAGAGATAGATTAGTTTTGATTAGTTTCCCATTTCCTGTAAGCAAGTTCATTTTACTGATTTCAGCAGAACCCACTGTGGATATAGAAAGTCTAGCAAAAAGAATTGTTACGATTTTTAGCGATACATCCTAGAACTGTCTTAATTAACCTAAAAGACTCAACGAATTTATCAGTAAGCCCTAAAAATACCGAAATTTGACAATTGTCATGTCTTGGTACGGTAAATCTGATTTAGGAAAATGGTTACTTTCGATATCTATTCTTACTGTATTGGCATTTTTTGTAACTGAATCCGTCTCTGCGGATTCAACTGTCCCAACTGCGCCTACTGGATTGTCGGGTGCTGCAGTTTCTCCAACACAAGTGAATCTTTTCTGGTCTGAACCATCTGGCTTCACAATTACTGGCTACAAAATTGAATACAAGACTGGCTCTGGAAGTTATTCTGTATTAGTTGCAAATACTGCAAGTGCTACCACAAATTATTCGCACACTAGTCTAACTGCAGGAACTTCATACTCTTACAAAGTATATGCAATCAATTCAATTGGAACAAGTGCTGCCTCTTCTGAAATCACTATAACTCCAACATCCTCTTCAGAAGGCGCATTGCCTGGAGCACCTACTGGTCTGACTGCAACTCCAATATCTCCAACCCAAGTTAATCTCTCTTGGTCAACTCCTTCCAACAACGGCGGATACCCAATCACTGGATACAAAATTCAATATAGAATTGGCGGTGGGTCTTATGCTGATCTTGCATCAAACACTGGTTCTACTGACGTCATATACTCTCATACCGGTGTGACAGCAGGCCAAGTTTACGTATATCGAGTTTACACTATCACGTCGTTTGGAACAAGTGAAAAATCATCTGCTGAGGCAACAGCTCAACCAAAAACGGCATCATCATCTAGTGCACCTACTGCACCATCTGGACTTAGTGCAACTGCCGTCTCACCAACTCAAATCAACCTCTCTTGGTCAGCTCCATCAAATAACGGCGGTTATCAGATCACAGGATACAAAATTGAAGTCAAGAAAGGCTCTGGCTCATACTCTGCGCTTGCCTCAAACACTGGTAATGCTACCACAACTTATTCTCATGCTGGACTGGCAACCGGAATGACTCACTCTTACAAAGTATATGCAATCAATTCAATTGGAACAAGTGCCGCATCCCCTGAAGCCTCTGCTACACCAACCACTACATCGATTTCATCACCACCGGCACCTCCAACAGGCCTTGCAGCAACGTCTATTTCAGGAACCCAAATCAACCTGTCTTGGTCAGCTCCTTCCAACAACGGCGGTTCTGCAATCACTGGCTACAAAATTGAATACAAGACTGGCTCTGGAAGTTATTCTGTATTAGTTGCAAATACTGCAAACACCGCCACCATCTATTCTCATACTGGTTTAACGGCAGGCCAAGTTTACGTATACCGAATTTCTGCAATCAACTCTGTTGGAACAAGCAACCCATCCCCCGAAGCATCTACCACGCCGACTACAACATCTCAACAAACCACAACAAACAGTGCACCAAGTGCTCCAACAGGCCTTGCAGCAACGTCTATTTCAGGAACCCAAATCAACCTGTCTTGGTCAGCTCCTTCCAACAACGGCGGTTCTGCAATCACTGGCTACAAAATTGAGGTCAAGAAAGGTTCTGGGTCCTTTGAAATATTATCTTCAAATACTGCAAACACACTCACTACATATTCTCATTCCAACCTTGTAACTGGAACCAATTACTATTATCGAGTTTATGCAATCAATACCATTGGTACTAGCAGTCCTTCTGGTGAATCATCTGCAACGCCAAAAGAGACAACCGTTCCAACATTGGCTGCATTGGCAATTGCCCCAACTCAGATTTATCTGTCTTGGACTGCTCCGTCACAAACCTACAAGCAATCCATCAATGGTTATAAAATCGAGGAAAAAATCGGCGAATCTTACAAAGTAATACAAGACAACGCTGGCTCTAAGACCGGATATACCATTAGTGGATTGATTACAGGAAAGTCTCACACATATGTGGTAAGCGCACTTTTTACTGCAGGTTCTAGTCCAAGATCAAATGAGGCATCTGTTACACCAACGTCTACTTCTGCACCCCCTGCAGGTTTTTCCACAACTCAAAGTACCCAATCAACTCAAACCAAAACACAATATGGAACTGATCCAAAATCAATACTAAAAGCGCAACAAGATGAAGTGCTAAAAAAAGCACAACAAGTAAGAGAGGAAATGTTAAAAAAATTAGGAAAAACAGACAGTGAAAAGGCAAAGGCCGCACGCGAAGAAGCCCAAAAAGCAAATGAGAAAGCAAAACTGGATGCTCTTGCCAAAAGACAACAAATGACTGCAGAAAAACTTGCAGCACTTAAAGCAAAACAAGATCCAACTGATCAAACTATTAAACAAAAACCAGTAAATGCCACCACGCAAAAACCAAAAACCTTGGAAGAAGCACGCAAGCTTGCTGAAGAAGCAAAGCAAAAGGCACTTGAAAAAGCCAAGATTGACACAAAGCCAAAGGAGAGTAGTAAAAGCAAGGCCGAACAAGAGTTGGCCGCAGCAAAGGCAGCCGCCTGGGAAAAAGCAAGAAAAGCATTAGAAGCCGCAAAAGCCAAGGCTCAGAATTAGTTCGTAACAAACAGATTTTTATTTTCACAACATTTTCAACATCACATGAGTAAACAAACCGAACCAAATGTGGTTGGCGTAAATATTCTAAAACAAAACGGAGTAGATATTGACGAGCTGATAAGACTTCTTATCTATAATGCGTCAGTGGAATTCACTGCATACTATTATTTCACAAATCTTAGAATGCACTGCACTGGAGTAGAAGGCGAAGGAATCAAAGGTGTAATTGAGGATGCCCGACTTGAAGATCTCAGTCACTTTGAATCATGCCTCTCAAGAATTTATGAGCTTGGAGGCAGTCTGCCAAACGATGCCACGGAATTCATCAAAATGTCTGGATGTGAATTCTTACAACTTCCACCAAACAAGACAGATCTTAGGGCAATAATGGAAAAATGTCTCAAGGCAGAACAAGGCGCAATTGTAAACTGGAATAAAATATGCCAGATGACTCATGGCAAGGATCCTGCAACATATGATGTTGCAAAGGACATCCTGCGAGAGGAAATCGAGCATGAGGCATGGTTCTTGGAGCTTCTTTATGGAAGACCATCTGCCCACATGAGACGAAAGTTCCCAGGCGAGCGACCTCACACACACAAGCACTCTAGAGCGCTAGGCTAAACCCACTTTTTTCATTTTTATCATTCCCTTAGATCGGACATATTATTTTCAGACTAGTTTGTCATTTACGATCATACGTGATGCTAAAACTTATCTAGAACAATAATCACTTTGTCGATAACCTGATGCAAGAAGAATTCATAGATGTCGAGGGCAGCAAGATTCGATATCTAAAAGCAGGATCATCAAAAAAAACCCTAGTCTTAATTCATGGTCTTGGTGCATCAGCAGAAAGATGGGATCTTGTAATTCCACAGTTTAGCAAGCATTTCACAGTGTACGTTCCTGACTTGATAGGGTTTGGCCTTAGCGACAAGCCAAACGTTGACTATACAACAGAATTTTTTGCCAAATTCGTTGCATCCTTTCTAAATGCTCTTGGAATCAAAACCGCGACAATCATGGGATCCTCATTAGGAGGACAGATTGCAGTTGAATATGCATCAAACAACCAAAGCCATGTGGATAGATTGATTCTTGTTTCACCTGCAGGTGCAATGAAACAGTCTACTCCTGCACTTGATGCATACATCATGGCCGCACTATATCCGGATCATACTAGCGCAAAAACTGCATTTAGCATGATGACTGGGAATAACAAAGATGTAAGCCAGAGTACTGTAGATGGGTTTGTTCAACGAATGCTCATGCCAAACGCAAAATTCGCATTCATGTCAACACTTTTGGGATTAAAGAATGCTCCAGAGATTTCACAAAAGTTGGAAATCCTTGAAGTTCCAACATTTGTGGTATGGGGAGAACTGGACCCAGTCATTCCCGTAAAATATGCAGAATATTTTGTCAAAAAAATACGTGATTGCAGGTTCTATCAAATGGAAAATTGTGGACATACTCCATACGTTGAAGACCCACAAGAATTTGTCAGAATCGTGCTTGACTTTTTGAAATAGATATGCCTATCTTTAAATAACTAATTCGTTCGACATGGGTAATGGTTGGTAACAATAACCAAATAGATTACATCTCAATGTTCCAAGAATGGATGCAAAAAGGCGGCAAATCCCAAGCCGAATTCATGAAAATGTTTTCATCATACATGGAGAATAACCAAAAATTTGATCCTCTGCAGGCAATAAAAGACCTCACCGCAAAATCAACTCAAGCACAAGCTGACTTTGTTAACAATGCGTCATCCATGCAAAAAGGCGTTATGGAACAGCTCTTCAACATGGGAAATCTGATGCAGAATTTTATGGGATATGGCGCGTTCAAGACCACGATTGGAAGCAATGGCAGAATATCAATACCTGAAGCAGAGCGTGATGCACTCAGAATCAACGAGGGCGACCTAGTTCAAGTGGTAGTAATTCCACTAGATAAGAAGAAAAAATAATTTCTACGATCTTTCTTTAACCCACTGACACAGCTCTGGAAGAATCTGTTTTTGTGAAAAAGAGCTTGCAATCATGCCGACATGGCCTATTGGGTAGACTCGCATAGTTTTATCCTCGCTTCCAACTGCGTAATAGATTGGCATGCTACACTCTGGCGAAACCAAATGATCCCCTACTGCCACTTGAACAAAAAGAGGCATTGTGATATTTTTAAGATTGATTTGTTTTCCTCCCACATACATTTTGTTTTGGACTAGGAGGTTTTCCTGGTAGATGTCTTTAATCCACTGCCTAAATAACTCTCCTGGAATTGGAGGAGTATCACTTAGCCATTTTTCTACCCGCAAGAAATTATCCACAAATTCTTTATCGTGTATATTTTTGAAGAATTTATAGTATTTTTCCAATCCCTGCTCAAATGGCTTTAGAATTGAAAAGCAGTAATACATGAATTCTGGCGGCATATTTCCTATGGTGTCTACTAGCTTGTCAATGTCCATGTGTTTTGCAACATTGCTTACAACAGTAGTGTCTTTCCAACCGTCAATTACCGGTGCAGTAACTACTAGATTTCGTATCTTTTTTGGGTGTAATGTAGTGTAAATCGTCGCAATTGTGCCGCCAGTGCAATATCCCTGCAATGTCACATTATCTGCTTGTGATTCGTTTCTTACAAAATCCACACAATTATCCATGTAAGAGTTGACATAGTCATCAAAATCAAGATACTTGTCGATGTTTGATGGTGTTCCCCAATCAATCATGTATACGTCTATTCCGCTTTCAAGAAGCTTTCTGACCCAGCTCTTTTTTTGTTGAATATCTAATATGTGAAATCGGTTAATTATCGCATAACTTATGATAAATGGAATTTTTACTTGTTTTTCTACAAGAGGTTTGTAATGTAACAATCTTACCTTATCTTGTTCATATGCGATATCATAGGGTGATGATTCCAGTGTTATCTCATCTGGTGCTGGAACTAGCTTTGGTGCATCAGTCACATTTTTTGTGAAACTAAGGAATTCTTCAACTAATTTCGGATCTAGTATTTCATTCTGCAATTTTTTTATCCTCTTTTTTCTCTAGCTTTGTGACTCGCTTTCTGAGCTCATGCAGTTCTTTGTAAACTTCGTCGATCTCTTTTCTTGTAGGTAGTTTCATTGATTGCAGCATTACAGTTGTGATGCTTTCCCAGTGTCGTGTAAGCTCAAGTTCAGCTGCAACTAGCTTGCCATAGTTTTGGCCAAATTTTTCAGAGTCAAAAAGTTGTGTAAAGTCATTTTCAAAAATATCTATCCAAATTCTTTTGTACCCTTCTAGGTGTTCAGAATCCTGTGGTAGGTTTGGAACCTTGGAGTTTACCTTTTTTTGAGCCTCTAACCATGCCTCGGTTAGTTGCTTGTAATATTCAGTTACCCTTTGATTGAATTCTACAAGATCATCGTTTGCATTTATTACCTCGGTTACGACCTTTTTCATGTCGTTTGCCCAGTTTCTCATCGGGCCAACCGACGTCAGGGCAATTGGCTTGCCTGACATCAAATGGAGCAGGTCTGTCCAAAAAAGCGAGACATGTTTGTAATAATCAAGCGGATGATTGACGTCCTGTGACATGCTGATTAAATACACAAGATCGCAATAAATAGTTCGTCATCTAAAATGATATGTAATATTGCGAGGAAACCGTAAATGGAAAAAGAAGCACTGTGTGATTCACTAAAGAAATTAGACCCAACAATACGCTTTGTGGGACTAATCAATGACAAAGGCCACCTGGTTGCAGGTGGGATGGCGGAAGGCAAGCAAACACTGGAGGATACAAAAAAAGACGAAATGTTATACATGGAACTTGCATTGCGGGTTAGAATGCGTCAAGAGTTTGATTCTGAGCTTGGACCTGTAAGATTTGCAATGTCATACCGAGACAGGGTAATAGTCATGAGTTTTCCACTACAAAAAGAAATCATCTTGGTGTCTGCAGAAACTGGCATGAACTTTGCCAAATTCCCATTTGATGCACTTAAAATAATAGAACAATACCGCAAGTGAAAATATCAGATTAGTTTAAGATACGAATAATGTGATTTTTCATTGTGAGATACATCATAATCCTGCTCTTGGTTGTGTTGGTACAATTAGGTGTGGTATCTCTGGCACATGGAAATGTGTTTGTTCCAGAAGACGAAATTGTGAGATATTTTGACTCGGCTAACGTTTACACTGTTTCTGGGGCAGTAAAGAACACTGAAAACTATCCAGTAATTCCAACCTTACGCATTACTATCGCTGATAATGGAAAACAGCTCATAGTTGAGCAAACACTTCCGACCGTATTTCCTGAAAAAGACATTCCGTTTAAAATCAAGGTGCCTCAAGTTACTTCTCAAAATGTATCTGTTGATGACTTGCAGATCACATTTGAAAATAACTCTGGTAAATCAGAATCAAACGTATCAATTCTATATGACAGATCAATGATTAAGCATTCGGACGGTCACCTTGTTGGAAGAATAATCAACAATGGTAACACGACAGAATACAATGTGAAAATTTATGCAACAATTCATGGTGAGAATAACACGTTTATCGACTCGACACAAAACTTTGAACAAATTGAAGAAATATCTCCAGGACAGATTCTAAACTTTACAATGTATCCTGATCCAACATTGGCAGAAAACGTACACTATTACAGCTGCTTTGTGTTAGGTGATGAAACAATCGTACCACTATACGCAATTCGAAATGGTGAAAAATTCAATTTTAGGTATGATTCGACTGCATCATTTGTGGTCAAGGGTTTTGATGAAACTGGAACAACTCTTTCACTTGATGGCGTGAACTCTATTAAATTCCCGACATATGTTAACTTTGAATTCCCAAAACTCTCAGAGAATGAAAAATTTATGGTTTTTGTGGATGAAAAGCCAGTCAAATTCATCCAAAGCCAAGACGAGGAGGAAAACTGGCATGTTGCGTTTGATATTGATGGTTCATCTCAGAATCATATTGTGATTAACGGTTTTGGTGCATCTGCCGAAAAACCATCTAGTTTGATAGGTTCAAATGACAAACAAGACTATCTGTATTTTGTAATTCCACCTGTAATTGCAGTTGGGCTTGGGATCTTTTTTTACTCTAAAAGAAAATCGAAATCGACTACAAATTAGGTTTTTGGCAACTTGATTGTAAATGTAGTGGGATTGTTCTTTACCGAAATCGTTCCCTGATGTCTTTCTATGATGTTTTTACAGCTTGCCAATCCCAGTCCGGTTCCAGTTGTTTTTGTGGTAAATAATGGCTCAAAGATTTTTTCAAGATTGTCATTGATTATTCCAGGACCTGAATCTTCTATTTCTATGATGATTTCATTCTTGGTTTCAATTGAGCTAATTGTTATTGATCCCGATTTGTTCATTGCTTCAATCGCGTTTGTCATCAAGTTGATAAAAACAATCTCCATCTTGTCAATATCACATATGATCTGAGGGTTGTTCTTTGGTAGGTGGATTTCAACGTCATCTGAATTCTGGATTCTTTCTATTACTTTTTTTATTATATCATGTAAGGAATGGATTTGTAGTTTTAGCGGAGGAAGCTTGACATAATTCAACACATCTTCTATCTGATGGTACATTTTTCTTGCCTCATCTTCTATGAGTACAAGCTGATCCAGTGATTTTTTATCAAGTTTACTTTTAGCATTTTTTCTGACCATCATTGAATAATTAATTATGACTGTGAGGGGGTTGCGCATGTCATGCGTTATTCTAGATGTCAGCTCCCCTATGTGTATCAGCTTGTCAAACTTTTGATGAGAATCTGATTCCTCAAATGTCATACTGTATGATAACTCTAGAACAATGTTTTTAACTTATTTGTCGATTTTAAGCATGAATTAAAATTGGTTCTGTAGGACCGTCTGATACCATGGTCTGGCAAGGGAGAATTTATGGCACTGGTCCAACAGACCTGTTGTTCTATATCACGCGGTGATTACTAATCGTGTGTATGTTTGGATGGTGCAAACCAGACGTGTTTTTTGTAATTCAGTATTCCATACACTTTGGTAGTTTACCATCATGTTTTTCTTGATATTCCTTTAACAACTGATTTTTAGTTTCATCGTGATTGTTGGTCACAAAATAACGAAATCTTTTGGCCTCTCTGGTGCATGAGTCGTTTAATGATTCTAGAATTGTCTGTCTTAGATTGTCTGAGCTGCCTATGACTAGTATTTTCATTGCGGCATGCATCATGTATACACCTGATTCCGCTGGCATCTTTGAGATCTCGTTAGTATTGTAGTCAAGCCAATCAGACCAAGTGATATTCTCTACCATACTGTGTCTGGGTTTGGCCTTCTTTAAATTCTGAATGCTAGTTGTCCATCAAGCTTTTGAGGCCAACGCATCTGTTTCTTATGGTTACTTCGGTGACACCTGCTGCAACTGAGATATCTTTTTGTGATCTGATCTCGCCATTTGAAACACATGCCAAGTATAATGCAGCTGCCGCTAGTCCCATTGGGTCCTTTCCTGCAACCATTCCTATGATCTTTGCTTTGTTTAGTATGTCCATTGCCTTTCTCTTTGTTTTCTCAGATAGGTTTGCCATGCTAGCAATTCTTGCTATCCCCTTTGTAGGATCAGCGACTGGCATTTTGAGGTCCAACTCTTTGTAAATTAGTCTGTAGCATCTGGCAACATCCTTTCGTCTGATGTTGATGCTCTCGGCAACATCATCTAAAGTTCTTGGGGTCTCGGTGTTTCTACATGCGGCATAAAGACATGCTGCAATTAACCCGTGAATGGATCTTCCTCGAACTAGTTTTTTTTCCATCGCCTTTCTGTAAATGTATGCTGCCTTTTCTATTACTGCATCAGCTAGGCCCATCTTGTCTTTCATCTTGCCCAATTCGTTTAGTGCTTGTCGCAGATTTCTGTCAGCAGATGTATGTGCTTGAGTTCTACTGTCCCATGTTCTGAGTCTCTCAATAGAATTCTTCATCGATGCTGACAGTGGTTTTCCTGTCGCGTCTTTGTCTGCAGCGCCGATCACAGTTGATAGTCCCATATCATGCATTGTAAGTGATGTTGCTGCGCCGACTCTGCTTTTGTCAGACTCATCGCTTGCAAATGATCTCCATTCTGGCCCAGATTCCTCTAGCTTTTCAGCTGCTACATAGCCACAATTTCTGCAAAATATCTCGCCTGTTATGGCATCTGCCTGTATGGTATTCTTTGCGCAAGATGGGCATTTTACCTGTGATGAGGTCATCAGTGTATCTATAGGTCGTTTTTACTTATTATGGGTTCTACACAATTTCTATGATTATTTGTATGTAGGTTAAGCTAAGACTCATTCTAGTTGTCTGGAATTACGTTTTGAAATTATTGAGCTAAATATTTTGACTGGGTTTTCAGCTTGCCTGCAAGCTCTCTGAAAATTTCATTTACACTTACATCGATCAGATTAATTGTCGCATTATCTTTTATGAGTTGTTTTTCATATTTTTCTTTGATTGCAAACATGACAGACGACCAATGCAGTGTTCCCTTTAGCTTTTCCTCAACAATGATGTTTGTGTCCGGAAAATTAAATGACTGAAAAACGATTCCATTTGCCCAGTTAATGGTAGGTATTGCGCCACCGGCTGTCTTGCTACTAAAAGCGATCTGGGTCATCCAGTCCTCAAATGTGTATTCGATTACCTCATGTATTACGAGTTTTTTCCATGGCTCTATTGAAATCTCCAAATCTGATAATCCCTCAAAGTGACATAATTATATAATTTTCAAAAGTTTGGTGCGAAAACAACCCCATCATATCTGACTGTCTGTCTATTTTGAACAAACAACATCTATTATTTTATTCACAGATGTTTTACGTGGGGACAAAAATGAACCATGATGAAATTGTCAAAAATTTGGCCTTCTTTGGCCTAGAAGAAATTGATTCCAAAGTCTATATGGGATTACTCCAAACCGGACCAGTGTCCGTTGGAACTCTGTCTGGAAAGCTGGACATTGATAGGGGCAAAACCTATCGTGCGCTAAACAGGCTAAGAAACATGGGGGTTGTGAGCACAACGTTTTCAAATCCAACGCTTTGCTCTGCGATACCTCCGACTGAAGCATTAGACGTCATTCTTGACCGAAAACAAGATGAAATGATAACGATGAAAAACCTCTCACAGAAAATAGTTGAGGAAATTGACGTCATAGTAAGGGAGACTGACATACAAGAAATATCATCATTTGTGATAATTCAGGGTCGCTCCAACATTTATTCAAGAATTGGTAAACTTCTCCAAAAGGCAACCGGTACGATCTATCTTGTCGCACCACCGGAAGACTTGATGCGAATGTATCATACTGCAATTCCTGAAAGAATAGAGTTGATAAAAGAAAACGGAGGCGAAGTCCGAATTCTAACTGAGATAACAAGCGAAAAAGAGCTTGCATTTATCAGCCGACTCAATCCAACCGAGATTCGTTTAGGCAAGCTACCATCCAAGAGCAGGATGATTGTAGAAGAGAACAGGCAGCTCATCATGTCTGGGGCACTAAATACATCGATGGACCTAAATGATGAAAGCGATTCTGTTATGCACACAAACTCCTCTGAGATGATAAGCAACATGTTTAGTCTCTGCACCTTATTGTGGAACAAATCAAAGACTACGGAACTCGTAGCTACTGCAAAGGCAAGAAGGATTAGGGTACAATGATGGGGTACAAACCAATCCATTGTGAAACCCTAAAGCAGAAGAGCAATGAAACAGAAACTGCAACAAAGGCATTACATCAAAAAAGGAAAGAAGACATTGTAAGTGAGCTAGTAGATCCAATCTGCGTCATTTCTAATGCCAATGAAATACTCTCGTCAAAACTTGGCAAGTTTGTAGATGAGGACACTAAAGCCTATTTTGAGATGATATCTCGGGCTATAATAAAGACAAAAACCCTAGTTGAAGAGCTACGAGAGGAAACTAACTAAGCAAGCAATAGGCATAGTTTGGCTTCATTGAAGGATACATGATACTGTTGGTGTCATTTGTGTGGCCAAGCCCAATTGCATGGCCTAACTCATGCCTCATTATTCTCTCAACACTTGCAACATCATACAACTGAAAACCCCCATCACAGTTATAGTCGCCCAACGCGACCTCTACTACTCCTTTGCCTACATGAGCATGTCCTAGCACTCCCTCACCCAGTTTTCTTACAGTCCATGTTACCCAGATGTTTGCATCTGACTTGGATTCAGTATATGAGAATCTGACTATTGCGTTTCCTTTGGTTGAGCTAAATGCCTGCTCTTCCCAGAACTGTGTGGAATCGTTTAGCGTGCTTACGTGGTCTAGCGGCAAGCCAGATGGCTGCTTGTTTACGTAGATTTTGTAATTTAGGACATATGTGTCACCTTCTAGCGTAACTTTGGGGTCTGGAAATCCTTCGGATCCTGCCTTTATCTGCTGCTCAAAATTCCACTGCTCATAGTCTCTTAGGAATTTTTTGATTACGTCAAAACTTGGGTTTGGATACTCGATGTAGCGCTTGTCTTTTGATACCTTGGCAGAGACCTTGCCCACATAGGAATCAAAGATTTTTTGAGTTGGTTTTTCACTCCAGTTTTTTGGTTTTTCTGTTGGCTTGTAGGGATATTTCTTGATCACCTTGTCAGCAAACTCTTTGTAGTTTTTTGCGACAGTACTGTTTGGGTATGATTCATAGGCAAGATCAAAGTATTTTTTTGCATCCAAATATTCTCCATAGTTGCCAAACCCAACCCCTAGGCCTAACATAGTTGTAAGGTCTTTTTGGTTTTTTTGGTAAACTGTGTAAAAATCAGACAGTGATTTTCTGTGTTGACCTAGATTGCTTTCTGCAACACCCTTCATCTTCAGAACAGTTGGGTGGTTTGGATAGTTTTTGAGGATTTTATCATAGAGTGTGATTGCGTCTTTGTACTGGCCCTTTGCAAAATATTTTGATGCGTCCTTGTACATCGTGTTTGCTTCTTTTGCAGGTTCACTTGCGAAAACCGGCGCAATTTGAACAATTAATAACGCAAAAACTAAAGTCATAATAACGAAATATTTCATGTGGTAGATATGCTTGGACTTGGTAATAATTTGAACGAATTAAAGATGAGAATCAAAAAGGCGCATGAGGAATTGGCCCAGCTTGGCGAACCAAGCAAGGCACTAGATGAGATGATTGGTGCGACAAACACACTTAGGCTAAATGAGTATCTTACCAAAACAGACGCAAAGAAAACTGAGCTCGTTTCAGCTTATTCTGAATACACTAAACAACTGGAGCAAATCATTTCTTCATTGTTTTCGATACAATCTGAACTTAAGGATCTGATCAAAACGGAAGCCTCACTCATTGAATCTGACAAGCCAAAAAAGCCACGAAAAAGTACTAGGAAGACCTAAAGCCTATTTTTGATATGAGATATCTCCAGATGTAATTCTGGTAATTTTTGAGCCCTGCTTTACTATTAGGCTGCCGTCCTTATCCAAGCCGACTGCCTTGCCTGATATTTTTGAGCCTAAGGTGTCCACTGTGATGTTCCTTCCTATGGTTGACGAGTTTTTCACCCACTGCTTTATGATTGACTGGGTTTTGTTGGCCTCAAGGTTTTGCAGGATACCTTCTAGTTCCTCCAAAAAGTGTTTGACAAGGATTGCCGGCTTTGCCTTGTCGTTTTTTACCAATGTGTTTACGCCGTAAAAATTATCTTTCTTTTTGATTTTACCTTCAATTTCTTTTGGGTTTACCTTAAAGTTGATTCCTACTCCAACTACGACGCTTTCTATTTTTGTTGATTCAATTGATGCATCAATTATGATTCCAGCTACTTTTTTTCCATCAAGTGTTAAATCATTTGGCCATTTTAGCTCGGTTTTGATATTGAGTGTTTTTTGGATTGCATTTGATAATGCTACTGCAACAGCAAATGGAATCAAAGTGATTTTGTACACATCAAAGTTTGGTTGCAAAATTACTGATAACCAAATACCTCCTTTTGGAGAAACCCACTGTCTACCGAGTCTACCCTTTCCAAGTGTTTGTGACTCTGCTATTACTATAGAGCCAAACTCGTTTTGGTCTTTTGCAATGTTTCCAGCAAAACTCTGTGTGGAGTCAATAGAGTCAAAATAGTAGACCTTTTTTCCAATCTGTTTTGTTTTTAGCTCGTCTGTTATCTCCCATGGGAGTAAAAGACCGGTTGTATTGGTTAGTCGATACCCAAGATTTTGTTTTGATTCTATTTTGTATCCTAGCGTCTGTATTTTTTTGATGTGCTTCCAGATTGCGACGCGGCTGATTCGTAAAACCTCGCTGAGATCCTCGCCTGAGAGGTATTCGAGGCGGTGTGCCTTTAGAAATTGCAGAACTTTGACTAGGCCTTGATTTTCGTCTGATGTGTAAAGCAATCGTTTTCTGATGATAGTGTGGATGATTTAAGATTTCTAAGTTTAGAACCCAACATCGATGTCAAATCCGCCATCGCCCATGTCTCCTCCGGAATCTCCCCCTGCGTCTGAGCCGGAATCTGACATTTGGTTTTCTGCCCCTGGTGGAACTTGGTCTGCAGGTACATAGTCATTCATTGACGCTCCAATCATTGAGAACATCATTGAGAACATCATCATGTTCATTATTCCAAAGAACATCATCATGGCAAAATCTGACTTGTTGCTTCCCATGAATTCTTCCAGCTTTTTCTTATCGCCAATTTTGTATAGTTGCATCATTTGGTTCCACTTTTGTTCCATTTCGTGAACTCTTTGCTGTAGTTCATTGGTTCCTTTATCGGTTAGGTGCAGTTCTATTTTTTCACCTCCAAGAAATCCCTTTTTCTTTTCAACCTTGATGAATCCGCGCTCTTCAAGCTTTTCTAGGATTTGGTGTAATTCTTCAGGGGAAATGCCAGATTTTGATCTAATCTTGTCAAATTTCTTGGCACCGTTTCTAATTGCGCCTAAAACAATAACGTCCTTTGGTTCTTCTTCCATGACTTGATTTCTTTGATACCGTATAAAGAATTTTCCAATAAATTATAATCTATTATAGTCATAATACACAACATGGAGCAAGATCCTAATACTGATGATGAAATTCGTAAAATTCTATCACTAAAAACAGTCGCAGTAGTCGGCATGTCAAAAAATGAAGAAAAGGCAGCTCACTATGTTCCAAAATATCTTCTCTCACAAGGATATGATATCATACCAGTAAATCCTACTGCTGATAAAATACTGGATAAAAAATGCCATGCAAATCTGGATGACATATCACAACAAATCGACATTGTTGATGTGTTTAGACCCTCAGACCAAGTCTTACCTGTAATACAAGAGGCAATCAAGAAAAAGCCAAAGGTAATCTGGCTTCAAGAGGGAATTCATAACCAAGAGGCAGAAGATTTGGCAAGAAAGGCAGGAATCAAAGTAGTCTTTAACAGATGCATGCTTGCAGAACACCAACGGTTATTCTAATGGATAAATCATTTGATGACTTTTACAAGTCATTACAGGACTTGGTAAAATCATACAAAGAAAATGATACCATGATAAAAGTTGAGCCTGATCTAGAGTCTAATATCATTCGCATTTTTGGTGAACACATGAGTTCACTGGGCAGAGCAAAAAACGGACTTGCAGATGTGTCTGAGCTTGCATACACTACTGCAGAGCATCATCCATACTGGAGTCTTTTGTATAATGCATGTCAGATAGCAAAACTCACTTTGGACAAATGGGAGCAAGAACTGACCAAAGAGGAACTAGATGAAATTTCTTGGTCAATTGATGAGCTCAAAAACACTTGCCAAAAAATAATGGAAAGGCCGCAAAATGATCACACTCACTAGTCAGAGATAAATAGCATAAACCACAATTGCCTTTGTGCCAATAAAAATAGGAATTATCGGCAAGACAAACACCGGCAAGACAACATTTTTCAATTCTGCCACACTGTCATCAGCTGAAATTTCCACATACCCGTTTACTACAAAAAAACCAGAGTCAGCAGCGGCAACTGCAATCACGCTTTGCGTCCATCCGGAATTTAACGTGTTTGACAATCCAAAAAACTCTAGATGTGTTGATGGCTGGAGATACATTCCAATTGAGCTAATTGATCTGCCAGGCCTGATAAAAGACGCATGGCAGGGAAAGGGACTAGGCAACCAATTTCTTTCAGTAGCTGCGCAATCTGATGCGTTATTGCATGTAGTCGATGTGTCTGGAGGAATAGACTCTTCTGGTAAAATTAGCGAGGCAGGAGCTGGAGATCCAATATCTGATTTTGCGGACATTGAGGAGGAGCTTATCATGTGGTATCTCAAAATTTTGGAGGGAAACCGGGACAAGGTCTCAAAGACTATTCATTCTGGCACTGACAAAATTGTGGCAATTGCCGATTTGTATCGAGGCATAGGCGTTAACAATACTCACGTAAAGGAAGCACTCCATTCTGCAGGAGTAGAAGAAAAGGAATTTGACGAGATTGGATTTCAGGAAAGCAAAAAATTTGCTACTGTACTGCGTAAAATATCAAAACCCACCCTTATTGTGGCAAACAAAATCGACGTAGATGGTGCAGACAAAAACTTTGCAAGGCTACGCGAGCGTTATAATGACACCATAGTGGTTCCGGCAAGTGCAGACAGTGAGCTTTCTCTGAGACGTGCAGAACAAAAAGGGCTCATAAAATATTCTCCAGGCTCTGAGCAATTTGACATAATGAAGCCTGATGATCTTTCAAAAAAGCAAAAAGGAGCGCTTGACTTTATCACCAAGGAAATAATGGGCGAATACATGAGAACAGGCGTCCAGTTTGCAATTAATGTGACTGTTTTCAAATTATTGAAAATGAATGCGATATACCCAGTTGCAGATGAAGAAAAACTTGCAGACAGAAAAGGAAATGTCCTACCTGATCTCATACTGCTAAAAGACGGGGCTACTGTAATGGACTTGGCAAAAGAAATTCACACCAGTCTCACAAAGGGGTTGCTGTATGCAAAGGACATTAGGTATAATCTGAGACTGCCAACAAACTATCAGCTTCGTGACAGGGATGTGATATCTCTAGTCAGTGCATCAACTACAAAAAAACACTAGGCGTCTGCTAGAATTTTCTCTTTTTTCATCCAGACTGTTCTGTTTTTGTGATCAAGCAGCACAATGTTAAGTGATGCAATTTGGTCCCGCAACTTGTCTGCTTCCTGATATTGTTTTTGTACACGCAATGTTTCTCTTTGTTTTATCAAGTTTGTAATGGACTGTTTTTCTTGCTCTGTTACTTTTTGTACTTGCAATCCTAGAATGTCTGTCATGCGCTCAAATTCCGGCAATGCTATATCTGCAACTGATTTTGTCATGGACTCTGATGCTGCGATTCTGTTGACTCCTTTTACTAGCTTAAAGAATGCGTTTACAGCAAGTGACGTGTTAAAATCACCATCCAATGCAGAATCAAATTCTGCTCTGCATTCAGATATGATACTAGATATTTCATCTGTCGGACCCGTATCATCTGACATTATCATCTCATAATATGCTGTCTCTGCCTGGCGCCATTTGATCAGATTCTCTTTTAGCAGCTCTTCTGAGTAGTCTATTGCTTTGGAGTAATGGCCTGATATACAA
>CAYOBG010000026.1:0-16382 GCA_964402265.1 uncultured Candidatus Nitrosotenuis sp.
CAGCCTCATCATAGAGATCGACTCTAAAGATGTGATTGCCGTGCTTTTTGAATACATAGTCAAAACTCCAATGCCCGCCTTCTATTGACTGTGGAGGAATACCGTCTATTTGCTGGTCGTTGTAAAATATCCTAATTCCCATTACAAAACGAGGAACCTCATTTAACTCCAAATCTGTCGTACGCAGCAAAACTTTGACCTTGTCATTTATCTCTGGTATTTCTGGATCTGTTGCGATCTGGACTCTTCTATCACCTATGGTCTCTTCTGCTGAATTAAAGAGGGCATGGGCACTAGCATATTGGACAAAACCAACCTGCGAGAATAACAGAAATATGAAAAGCGCAAGTCTTGCCAGCACAATTTTTCAGATCGCCTCTGATCAATATAATGCAAAGTGATTTTCTGCGAGAAATGTCAAAAGCTTTAAATGCAGACTTTGAAAAAGGCCCATCGTTGACTATCGTTAGCAAATCAATCGACATCAAAGCTCCAGTTGACACCGTTTTTACATACTTTGCAAGACCAGAGCACGTCTCTGACCAAATGTCTGACAAAGGTGTGGGAATGACAGTCATTCCGATGGATATCAAGGAAGGAATGGGTGTTGGAACAACATTTCGAATCGTTGCCGATTTCAGCGGAAAAAGGCTCGAATGGGACTGTGAGACAACAGAATTTGTAAAGGAACGCAAGATCTCTGCAAAAATGATCTCTGGACCATTCAAAAAATGGAACATTACAACTGAGTTTACACCAAAGTCTGAAAGACTAACTACAGTTACCATGACTGTAAACTATGAGATGCCATTTGGACCGTTGGGCGGAATTCTCAACAAGATCAAGTTTGCCAAGACTGCTGAAAAAGGAATGGAAAGCGCTCTATTCAAGGTACGAGGACTGCTAGAAGGAAACGGCTCTATACCAGTGTACATCACACTTGATGCCTACCAAAAGCTTCTAGAAGAGAAAAAGAAAATGAACAATGTCCCAGTATCAACAGTTCTGACTGCAATTCTTGAAAAATACAACGAAATCGAAGCAAAAACCTCAAACTAAATTTTTCATCTCAATTAAATAACGGTACACTCGTTTTTCCCTCAGTGGGTCTGTGGCTCAGCCAGGTAGAGCGACGGACTCTTAAATTAACTTGGAGAAATCCGTATGTCGTGGGTCCGAATCCCACCAGACCCGCTATCTTCTAGATTCATTCTCTGGACTCAAAAGTGTAGCAAAATACACTACCGTTCTACTTGTCTACCCCATGAGGTTAATTCTTGATATGGGAAATGACATTAGACTCACAGCACGGGAAATACAAGTCACGCAAGAAAATGCGTTAGATCTGTTTTATTCTGGAATCAAAGCTGCAGAAACAAAACGAACTATGACAAGAAATCTCCGGATTTTCCTAGTTGATGCATGTGCTGATTTATTGGAAGGTGATCTGACAAAACGAGCACAACAATTTGTGGATATTGCAAAAGAAAACCAGCAAAAAGCCACTCAATTTGTATTTGCATATGTGGCAAGACTGAGAGAAAAAACAAGATTGGACAAGGCAGATCCTTCCTATCTAAATCCCTCAAGTATTCCAAACAGGATAAAACCAATCAAAAAACTACTAGAGATGAATAGTCTTGGACTTGGTTGGAAGAAAATCTATGCAACATATCCAGAGCTAGACAATACCAACAAAGGGCGAGGTTATACCAGAGAGGAAATTCAAAAACTCTTGGAGCATTCTGATGGAATAGATACAAGCTTTATCATCTTGGCTTCTAGTTCAGCTGGACTTCGTGTTGGGGCATGGAATGATGTGCACTGGGGCGATGTCTTGCCAATATACAAGGTAGATAATGAATTCAAAGTCGAGCTTGACACAAACGAATCAGGAACAATAATCTGTGCCTCAATGACAGTTTATCGTGGCACACCAGATGAATATATGGCAATAATATCAATAGAAGCATGGAACAAGCTGCAAGAATACAAAAAAATCTGGATCAAGAAAATGAAACGCGAACCAAAAGACTCTGATCCACTAATTTTAGAGCGATTCATAAAACCAAGATCAATCACCCCTACGGCAGTAAAGATGAGGATCGAAGAGTTGTTGAATTCTTCAGGACTTAGAACTCCATTAACTGAAGGAAAAAGACGTCACACTGTTCCTGCAACACATGGATTCCGTAGATATTGGGCTAAAATAATGATGAGCTCTCAAAGAAAACGTGGAACTCTTTCTGCACTAGTAAGCAAAGAACGATTAATGGGTCATGATGGCATAGTGAAAACCGACAAGAATTATTTTTGGACAGATGTGCTAGATTTAGTTCCTGACTATTTTGAAGCAATGCATGAATTAATGATAGGTGATGAGATTCGACTAGCACAAAAATTAGAAGAAGAAAAAACAAAATCTGCAAAGTTAGCCCAAGATAGCCTAGAAAAAGATCAAGTAATTCAACAAATGAAAGAGCTAGAATCTAAAGTTCAAAGAATCATGAAATACCATAAGCCTTGATATCTACGACTTTTTTGATATCGATTTTAAACAGTTTTTTGTAATTTTTCATAAAATTTTTTCTATACTGTTTGAGCTCTTCATCCACAAGCTCTTTTCCATCTTTTGTTTTCGTTCTTCTCAATCCCATATGTGCCTGCCATTGTAAATACAAATTTGATGCATCAAAATCAGTAATTTCTTTATTTTTTATTCCTGCATAAATTTCGCCAAACAGTAAATTCCCGTTTTTGTAAAACCATTTCTCAATTATTGTACGAGGAATTTTGTTTGATACGTAATCGAATTGATCTGCAATCTCACTAACACTATTGGTTCTCAAATAAATTGATAACATTTGAGCTTTTTCTTTCAATGATTTAGAATGTATCATTAGATCGTGAAAATGCTCACTGTCCTTGAAGTATCTGTCTTCAATATGCTTACTTAGATATGAGTGAAAATCATTATCACTCCATCTTTTTTTAATTTTAAATGATTTTAGATATTTGTTAAGGTCTGTTCTTATATCATCTAATTTCTCATAAATTGAATCATAATCTTTTTGTGATTTGCTTTCAATATTTTTGATTTTAACTTGCAAATAAAACAAATCTATGTATTTTTTAACAATCTTCTGAAACCTATTCTCTATCTGTTTTAATTGGTTTTTTCTAAATTTAGGCTTCATAATGACATCCATATTTGTTATCTGAATAAGAAATGGAATTTCGCTTTCAACGGAAGGTATTATGTAATAAAATCCGAATAAATCCGAGATCTGTTGTTGCTTTGTTAGTGTGTCTATGATTTTCTTTGTAGTATTATAATTGATTCTTGTGCTTGATGCATTATCAGCTATGTCTCTTACGGGACACAATGGATTCTTTGCAAGATATTTGAGAATTCTTTTTGTGGCTATTTCCACACTTTTCATCATCAAGTTTATTCTGCCGTGCTCTAAAAGTGTAGCAAAACAACATGAGGAATTACTTGTATTCGAGTCATTTTTACTCCAACTCATGCAGAAATTAATTTTGAAATGTGAACATGTGCCAAAATCTCACAAAGTAACATACTCATGTCAAAAAACAGGTGATTACTTTTTGTTGCTTTGTGAAAGCTGCTATCAAAATGAACCAAGAGACTTTGTGACTAAGGACGAGATGATCTCTTGAGATTTATAATTGATCAGAAAGTCTGGGGGATTTTTTGGACATGAACTACACACAAACAGATGATCTCAATGAGAATGCCAAAAAAATACTAGAAAGTAACCAGATACTACAGGAATACACTAATCTCAGAAGGGGGGCTAGGAGATTTCTCAACAAAGCAATTAGAATTAATCAGAATGGAGAAGCATTCACTGTAAGTGATTTTCCTGAAACATCAGAATCTATGCGTAAAAAATACATCTATGAGCTAAGACACGTTGGATTTATTGAAACATTACGTGTTTCTGGATATGCATATTATAGAGTAAAAGGATTCAGACTAAACAATAACTGGGAAAAAGTAACTCCGAACCCTACGGGGGATACCATAACTGATACATCACAAGATGACTTAACTGGGTTTTTAGTTGAATACTTCAAAGAATTGGATTCACCAGCATTACACAATATTCGATTGCACTTGTATGATGATTTTGTATATCAAACAATCAAACGTAAATTTGAAGAACAAAAACCGTCTTACATTGATTATAATGATTTTAACAAATCATTTACAATCAAACCCCCGATTGTTGGATTTCATGGCTTTGAAATTACAGTCATACTTACCCCAACAAAATTGATTCAAGTGCTCATAAAAAACACATTCAATCCTATTGTGTATGATGAAAATGGTCTACTTACGCTTGCATGTCTCTTGGAACAGGTACGATCTTATCTAATTGGATTGTCTGGAGACATTCCACCTGTTCTGGATTGGTTATTTATTCGAGCAGATTTTGGAAGGGATTGCAAAAAGCCCCTGAACAAAATATTTCCTAGTTCTCAGTTTAAGCAAGTTGCGGGAGCACTAATGAGAGCATATGCTAAAAGATGGAATGACGGATCTAGAAGATTAAGAGTTGAGGAGATTATTTCACCAAAAAAATCTGTCAGAGAAATACTTGAAGACGTTCTAAAAAAGCCACTTTGAGGCTAGAAGAATTATAATTGAATTAAAGCTAAGAAAGTAATAACTGAATTAGTACCTGTAGTCGGATGTTTGCATCAACAGTTGTCATTTCTGTAAAAATCAACTTGTTTTAGCAAATCTCCACGAGCAAATGACTTTTTACATATAGGATCAGATCTGCATACAAGTGATTCATTTTTTATGTAAAAAGAATTATAATTCTTTTTTAGTTAATTTGCTAGAGCAGTATGTATTTTTTATCGTGACTAGATATTTCAGTAATTTCCAAATTGTATGTTGTACTAGTAGCTGAATTAGGTACATCAAAAACTAATTGTCCTTTTATTGGCAGAGAAGGCTGTAGTTGTTTTAGAACCAGATTGCTCTCTAGTTGAACCCAAGCTGCGTTATCAGTGTCAAATTGGTGTCCTTGTGAATCTATTAATTTGAAATAATTATTTGATATCTGAATGGATTGTGTTCCTTTATTTTCAATTTGTAGATCAATCACTATGAATATGCCTCGTGCTGTTGTACTGTCAAGAACATCCCCAAGTTTCTTTGTTTCATGCCAACTAGTTATTTTGTAAGCAACATCTCCTACGATCACTGTCTGATCTGTGTGAGCTGGATTGTACTTGTCTCCAAGAGGATATGATTCACGTAGAATATTCCCCTGCTCATCAACAACTGGAGAATAATTACTTCCTATTGCAACCAAGACGATCATAATTCCAAGTAAAATGCCAACTCCGATGAGAATTTTCTTTTTGATACTTAGTTTCATTTTTGATCTTATGATGCATCATCACTTCCCCATTTAAGGCTTGATAAGTAATTGATAGTAGACTGATAATAGAGCGGAAATAAACCACAATACTAGCATGGCTGATGTCATGGGATGAAGTAAGCTATGTTATTGCTAGTAAAACACGGAAATCAATTATTTCTAGGCTAGAAACGCCAAGAACACCTACGTTTCTAGCAAAGGATCTGAGTATTAATCTCGCAAATGTTAGCAGAGCACTTGCCGAATTAGAAGACAAAAATGTTGTTGTTTGTTTAACACCAGAACAAAAAGTTGGCAAAATTTACTCATTAACAAAAAAAGGAAAAGATATTCTTAATAAAATGATAAAAATGGAAGAATCATAATCTCGGAGCAAAACTCCGTGATAATGCCTATCAAGAATATGTTTTTATTTTTGTTAATGTATAACTATAAACAAGTTGGAACTCATAATTTCAATTTTTAGCTCAATTGGTAGTGGTTTACTAACTAACTATCTATATGATTATTTTAAAAAAATCTAATTTGGAGAAACTAAATTCACCAAATACGCATGAAACCATATGTTTGTGAATTAAGACATGATGTATTTGAAAGGCGTAAACTTCGCTCTTTAAGAACTGGTCTTAAAAGGCAAATTACTATTCCAAAAAAATTATCAGAATACGTATTGAATGAAAATATGACAATAAGCGTATGGATAAATAAAAAGCAGAAATTAGAAATCGCTTCAACACCAGTAGATTTTAAAAAAGCTAATGGAATTGTGCTCATACGTAGAATTCTAACTAATGGACATTCGTATTCTTTTGTAATCCCGCCCTCAGCATACGATGTATTGGCAAATATTTATGATACTTATCCGATTAAAAAAATGAGCATTCTAATAAACTCACGAAACAATCTAGAATTAACACCGATTAGATCTACATCCAAGGATGATACAAGTAGAACAATCACTAATCAAAAGTTTCGAACAGAATAAAAAATGTTTTTTTTGGCAAAGTTCCGTGAGCAAAAAATTCTTTAAGAGTAATATCAGATCTACATACATAAAATTTTAAAATTTACTGAAAAATAAATTATGATTGTTTGTGTACAAAGAACTTCTGTTTTATTTTTTCTAGTGTTTTTTGGTTTGTTTTTACATATCCTTCGATTGTTTTCTGCATTAATAGATCCCACGCATATTTTGAAAAAAAGTTGTGCCAAGTCGGTATTTTTTGTTCTTCTATGTAGCTTGTAGCATGTATGAAGTAATATGCTAGAGCTTCATCTACTAATGATAGAAGTTCTTTATTTACTTCAAAATTATTAAAAACTTTATCTAATATCGTAGGATCACCTTTTACTTTTTCTGTATTTGTATTTAGAATCTCTCCGAATAATATTTTGAAATATGTGGTCACAAATAACAGTCTCGCATATCTTTTTGCCTCAGGATCTGCATTCTGATTGCCATATCCCAATGTTTCACTATAACATTTGATCAGATAAGGATACATCAATAATCGGTAATCTTCTTTTAATTTATCATCAAAAATTTGATCATAATATTTGCCGTTTGGCATAAAACTCGCAATACTAGAATAAGGTTTTGTAGGATTTTGAAAAATACCTGCAACCATTGCTTGAATGGCATCTTTTGCAGTAACTAGTCTCTTATGATCTTGAGGAAGATAATTATTGTAAATTCTATGACCATTGTAGGAATTTTGTTCAGATTTTGACATATTCAGCCAAGAACCAGCTTGTGTCTCATAAAAGAAGCCATAGTTCTCAAATTGACCTCTAATTCTAGTATGAAAATGTTTTAGAGAAATCAGATCTTTACCTTTTACTGCATTCTGTGAATTTCTAAATCTGGTGATGTCCTCTCTAGTTGTTTTATTTGATTCTTTTATGATTGTTAATTGTATACTTCCTTTCACATTGGTATAGTAAGGAAGTTTTTCCGCTATGATGCTGGACGTTTGTGCACCATTTACTATTTGTGGTTCAATAAGCTCAATACTTCCATCACTATCATTAACTTTGAAATCTTTTACAACGATGGTAATTCCATTGTTATAATAGAACACTTTATCGGCATTACTTTCTAATGTTTCAATCAACCCTGTATTCACTTTAGTTCTTTTGAGATATTTTCGTATATTAGATTCAAAAATGAATAATTTTGTTTTATCAATGAATTTAACTAATTCTTGGAGTGAAACGACTCCGATTATGGCGTCTTTCCCATATGTAATTAAATTCTCAAGATGTAAATTCTCCCTTTTCCCTTTTGGTAAACCAGTTATTTCACTCCATAATGAATTTACAATTTGCTCAAAACCAAAAATTTTGATAGTTTTGTCTTTATACATTATTTTCTGATTTGTGATAAAAAAAAGCTCAACTTCTAATTTCTCTTTTTTTATCATGAGGTGCAATTCTTTCAAATCATTTCTTTGTATCTCACTAGTTTTCATTTTCAGAAAATTATTGATGTCATGTTTGAATTTCAGAATCTCTTTTTTAATATCGTACGATTTTCCATATTTTAACTGAAAAATCTGGATCTGTCCTTTATTCTCACCCTCACTCTGATTCTCAACTTTAGCCCATGCATCAATTCCCATGTCGTTAGAACCGTCTGTAATTTGACCCTCCATCTCTACAGGTGAAATATCAAACAATCTTGTAATTACCCATTTTAAGAATTTGTGACCTTTTTCTACTGTGTTTACTCCTTGCTCAACTTCGTCTTCTATGCTCTGTTCAACGCTTTGAATGAAACCTTCTGAAGGTGTCTCTAGGTCTTCTTTTAACAATTGACTAATTTGCATTGCTTGTTATAATTAAAATTGATCATGCTATGGTAGTAACACTTTCTTAATAGATGATTAGTTTCAGTTTTTTTACTGTAATGTGTTTCAAGAAGTATGTATTGATTAAACTTAGATCTGGTTTCTACGTTGAATTCAAACTAAGAATGGATTCAATGTTTTCGTAAGTTGTGCCGTGCTTTCTTAATGCTTCTGAATATGGAGTTTGTTTGTATTTGGCTAAAAATTCCTCAACATACTGATTAGCCTCAGATTTTTTTATATATTCTTTATAAAAATCTGTATCAAGTTTTTGACCTACTGTCAATGCTGTAACATCTCTATAATCTTTTTCGATTTTAGGTGGTAAACGATAATGACCTGTTTGATCAAAGTCTCTGGAACGTGCAACTGCAGCCATCATTTTTGTTATTATTAGAAGTTCTCTTTTTGGTACAATTATCTCTAAATCATCAATTCGTAGTTTTTCTTGAAATTTTAATGTCCATCCCCAATGAAATTTTAATCCCAGCCCAACTTCATCTTTCCATATCTTTTCTCCATTGAATACATCAATGATTATGTCTCTTGAACCTCCTGTGGTCTGCACTATTTTCTCCCAATGACTTGGTATGAGTCCTATTTTTTTTACTACAAAATTATTTGCTGGAAAATAATGATTGTACAAATGTTGTACTATGTCTTCCTCACTGATCATGACAATATCTATGTCTCTTGATCCAGAACCCCCAGCATATGCGTATACTGCCCAACCCCCAGTTATTGTTGGTCGAGGACTGCCCAATTTTTCCAAAAACTGTAGTATTTTTCTTAATTCACTAAAGCTGGCGGTAATTGTTTCGGCATCATAAAAATCTGAGCTCATTATGTCCACACTTTCGGAATGAATCTTTCAGATGCATATGACATATTATTACAAAAGAGATCAATTATTGTTCTAGAGGGAGAAGTGACGTTATATCCATTTTTTATCTTAATTTCATCTGGTAGGTCATATTGATAGATTATAACTTTTGTATTTCCTTCAACCTGATTTTTCATCTCTTCTAAAAGAGCATTATTTTCTACATAAGCATGGATTGTTGGATCACGAAAATATTCTTCTCCATATGCTTCTAAAGCTGTTGTTAAACACAATATGCCGCCTACCTCATTAATTAATTTCATTGTGGATTCTCTATCTGCGGCTATTGAGAACTCATCTACGATTTTTTGTTTCATGTCCCTATGCCTACTAAAGAATTTTGCCAATTCAATTCTGGAGGGGACTTCGTATGTCTCATTCGTCTTTGTTACAAACTTCAGATCTTCTAGCCATCTAACGAAACCGTTTACTTTCTGTCCAAAATGCCATCCCAAATCACTGGATAATTTCCTCTGGTCAAATTTGGGATTCTCCAGCATGTAGTACAGTGCTTTGTAAGCGTCTATTGACTTGAATCCTTTCATATCATTTCCTTATGATCCGGATTTCAGGATCTTGATCAATGACGGTGTAGATCTGATCCATATTTCTTGATCAAGATCTATACCGGGGTGGATCATTTCAACTTAATGGTTATTTTGAAAAAATAAGCCCTAGCTCCATTAAAAAGGAGAAAAATTAGGTATAAAATTGGTTTAAAAACTGCAAAAAATAAAAAACTCATTTTCTGCAGGAAAGTATGCTTGTTGAGGAGAAAATCAGCAAAATTTTCTTTGATTCTTTTGGACGAATAAAAATAACTCCTAGGCACGAATCTGCAATTCAGGTGATGCTAGAAGATGAATTTAGTCTATCACAGGTAAAAGCAGGTTTAGCTAGGCTGGAGCATAATGGGTTTCTTGGATCGGAGAAGATAGTTGAAAATGAGTCCATCATAGCAAAATTCTATTTTCCGAAAAAGTTTGAAAATAATGAGAAAATTAAGGAGAAAATCAATCGGTCGGTATATTGGATTAGAAGATATTCCGATGTTAATGTGATCAAAATGATAGGGGATCATTTACACGATGTTGTAAAATCAGAACTACGTGCACAAAATTTTAGAATATTGGATGAAAAGAATGTCAAAGAATACAATGGAAAAAAATGGAATGGAAGCGAGAGTCTAGACATAATTGCAGCACATAAAGAAAAATCTCACCTTGTAGTTGGAGTAGAAATCAAGAATAGTCTATACCCACCACCAAAATCCGAAGTTATAACAAAAATAGAAATGTGTAAGTTTTTTGGGATTATACCTATTTTTGCTTGTAGGTGGATTGAAATTTATCGAAACATGATTACAGAACAAGGTGGTTTTTTATGGCAATTCAAAAATCAACTATATCCAAGAGGTCAAGAAATGTTTGTGGAAACAATAAGAAAAAGATTCAAATTTCCTGTTTCCGTGAGCTCCATTTTACCAATTAATTCTGTTGCTGATATCGAAAAGTGGATATCAACATTTTAAGGATCACAAGTATTATCTGTATGATTATGTAATCTTAAGTCATGAACGAATTTACCGAATTAATGAATTATACATATGATATGTGTGAAGAAGGGAATTATGATGATGCGATTCAATATTTTGATGTCATTTTACAAAAAAACCCTGAGAATGTTATAATATTAGTTGACAAAGGAGTAACACTTGAAAATTTAGGAAAATACAAAGATGCCATTATTTGTTTTGACAAGGCATTATGTTTAGAACCTAATAATTTTCATGCTTGGTTGAATAAGGGAACGGCTTTACATAATTTAGAAAAATATGAGGAGGCAATTCGTTGTTATGACGAAGCATTAAAAATTGATAAAAATTCTCCTATGGTTTTAACTTGTAAAGGAATGGCTCTTGGTGAGATGAACTGCATAAATGAAGCTTTATGGCATTTTGAAAGAGCAATTAGTCTGGATGAAAACTATGACATGGCTATAAATGGAAAAAATATGGCTTTAAAATTGAAGAAAAACCACTGAAAGAGAATTTTCACTTTATTTGACTTGAAGATTAATCATACTTTACACTATAGAAGGAAAATAGATTATGAAAAAAATCTCATGCTAAAATTCCAAAACCCAAAACCCACCAAATCTGGGGAATCGGTTGTAAAAATATGGGGCGAATTAAAAGAAAATTGGAGACTCTATAAGCGTGCACAACTGGAAGATGATTTTGTCAATATGAAACAATATGCATCAAAAATTAGGGATCTACAAGATGATCTTGGGATAACCAAAGCTGAATTTCCACAGTTTAAAGAAGAAAAAATTAGTATTAACTAATTTTCTAAATTTTTTCTTATAATTTACTCATGCTATCATGAAGTTCTTTTAGATGTATGTGATTTACAAGTTATGACATTCCAAGATGATGTAAGAATACTTGTTGAGTTACTTACTGATGTGGAAAAACAACTAAAGATTTTCACTTCAATGTTCCATTCAAATATAATCGTGATGTATTTTCTCCTAGGTTAGTAAATTTACTTCTCACTGTTTGTTCCCAAATTGAGGCATTTTGTGATCTATTCGTACAAGAATTGAACTTATCCGGTCGAAGTGGTGATGGTATGAAAGATGTATTGCGTCAACTCGATCATGGTGGAGTACTATCAAATATGGATTGGAAGTCGATATTTGGAACTACACAACAACCTTTCTCTAACGATTATGAGTGGTGGACAAAATATAACAAAATAAAACATTATCTAATTAGTGAAGTTCATACTGTGAAATTTCATCATGTAATGGATGCAATAGTTGCATTAGAATCACTACATCGTTTAGCTGTAGCAAAAAAAGAATTCAATATGAGTAACACTGAGATACTAGATAGCAATAATTGGGAAAAAGATGGATTTCAAAGGTTTACTTCGAATTTGGAATTATTCATGACAACGACTACTCCAAAACGTTCATTTGAACAAACTATTTGATATATTCTGGTTATTCTGCAATTACCTAACCATTAAATTTTAGAGAATTATAGTCAACTTATGATTCAAGATTTACATATCTTGAGTCCAGATTACGTATCTAGCAAGGGATTATTCCCACCAGACCCGCTAAGTTTTATTTGGTATTATTTCTAATTAGCTAAAATGAAAATATTTCTTACTTTGTCGATATTATTTATTGTCGTTATAGCTTTGATTTTAATTCCAACACAAAATATTCAAACGTCCCCAGAAGGTATAACTAGAATAAAAATTCAAACCTGCCTTGAAAAAAACTATCAGACACAAATAAACAAGAATCTGTCAAACTGTGATCTCTCTGGAATATCATTAAGGGGTGCAAACTTAGAAAATGCAAATCTTGAGAACTCTGATCTGAGTGGGTCTGATCTAACCAAATCCAATTTGAGATTTGCTAACCTAAAAAACGTAAAACTATATGGTGCAAATTTGAGAGAAGCTGATCTTTATAGAACCGATCTAAGAAATGCTGTTTTGGATGGTTCTAACCTAAGAGATACAATATTAGAAAGTGCAAATGTTGAAGATTCTAGTTTTCGTTATGTAAAGTTATACAAAACAATTCTTGCCGGGACAAATTTCGTAAACGTTGATGCTTCACATGCCAATTTTTGTGGACAGGATCTTACAAAAAATCTTTTGTTTAAAACTAATTTTACAGGTGCTGATCTGGCATATGCAAATCTTGCAAATACTCAACTAAGTAATTCTTACCTAAAAGATGCGTTTCTCAAGGATGCAAATTTGGCCTTCGCTGATCTATCGAATCTGGATCTAAGAGGAGCTAACTTTAATGGTGCAAACATGATTGGGGCTGTAATCAAACAATCTAATCTTGCAAATTCTGATTTTAGCCATGTTGAATTAAGAAACGCTGTGATTGAAGATTCATTATTTGATAATGCAAACGTCTTTCTTTCTGACTTTTCTACTGCTAAAACAAAAAACCTGAATTTACAAAACACTATTTCAAAAGAAATACGATTCTATGATATCAAATTACATAAAGCAAGCAAACAACCACACGGAAATTTTTCTAATACTGATCTGCATGAAAAAGATTTTTCAGAATCTTCTCTAGAGTTTTCTACATTTGTAAATTCTAATCTAAAAAAAAGTAAGATGTCTCACACAAATTTCACAAACTCTGATCTAAGTGGGGCGGATCTTTCTGGTTCTGATTTATTAGGAGCAATATTCAAAGGAGCCAATTTAGAACATGCAAATCTATCCGATGCAAATCTCTCTGGCGCAGACTTGTCTGGAGCAAATCTTAATGGAGCAAATCTATCGAGAGCCATTCTATATGGTGTTAAAGCATATGGAACTAATTTCTCTAAAGCAAATTTTACTGATGCAAAGATAAAATCTGCAATATTTCACGGTTCAAAGTTTAATGCTGCAATTTTAAATCTAGATATGAGTAAGGGTGAATTTAGTAACGCAGAATTCATCAATTCTGATTTAAGCAATAAACATCTTGAATCCATTAATCTACGAAATGCCAATCTACAAAATACCAAAATAACAAATTCAAGCTTACGAATGGCTGATCTTTCATTTACTTATTTGAATTCTGCTAATTTGGAAAACACTGATCTTGAGAAAGCGTCATTGTTTGCAGCTGATCTAGGAAATGCAAATTTAGATAATTCAAGTTTGCTAGATGCTGATCTTCGTTTGACATACACAAAAAATGCTAAATTAAATGGCGTTCACATGTCTAAAGATACAAAAATTGATTTTTGTTTCGAAAATAGTTTATTGCATAAATTGATTTGTAAGGTGACTTTGAAACTATATGAGATTGGCCCGCCTTATGAAACCACCTTCGTACACAGAGATAATTACAAATTACGATCCATGAATATTGATTAACTATAATTTGAAATATATCAAACCAAAATCTGAATTCGAAATTTGGCCTAAAATGAGTACTGAACCTACTGACTTGTTCTTAAACCTGAAATTCTGAAATAGTTTTTTATTAAATTGGTTTTGGTAAAACTGCATGGCAGACCTAAACATGTCAGTCTTTGAGAATTATACAATAAAAGAAGTAATTGGAGAGACTCCACCGGCTGACTCCATACTGAGAGAAAAGCTAGAAAATGAAATATCCTCTCTGATAAAAGATCTTGATACCAAATCCAAATCTGAATTGCAAAAAATTCTATCAGATCAGCTCAAGGTAAAGCAGGAAATAACAAAATTTTCAGGTGCAATGGCACTGGACCAGCCAAAAATCGAAATGTTTCACCATTTTATTGCAAAATACATAAAAGAAATAGAAACTAGATTGAATGCCAATCATAACTAGCATGATCATGCCATCGAACTTGAAATCTTGAATCTAAAACAATTCTCATGACTGTTATGCGTAATAACATTTCAACATTTTTTACACATCATGAAAAGTAGCTTCCGGCATTCTACACACCGTGCGTATTCAATCAAACCTCCACCACATTTTCTACAACTTTCATCTGGCATACAATAAAAAAACATGAAAAACTAATTACACTATTCAAAATAGTTTTCTGACACTTATGTTATCTATGTAATTGTGTGATCTCTGGATTTTAGAAATCTTTTGGTATGAACTGTTTTGTTAGTTTATGTTTTCCAGTGACGATATAGTTTATTGCATCACTCATGAACATGGCATGATCTGCAATTCGTTCGAGGTACCGTAAAACCAAAGCCTCTGCAAGCGCACATTTTGTATTCTGCGAATTAATTAACATGGGTAATCGCTGCTTGTATAGTTTATCCACAAATTCTTCATTTTCTTGCATAGTTATTGCTTTTCTTATATCTAATTCGGAGAAATACAAAACAGCATCTTTTATCATGGTTTTCACTTTGTCAGATACCTCAATTAGCCAACTCTTATCACATTCTGAAATATCTCCAAAAACATCTCGAACGGATGCAATGTCATAAGCATATCTGCCAAATCTAGTAAATCCGTAAGAGATTTCAATTGATGATCGGATTAATCTAAAATCGTCAGCCACTGGTTGATACTTTAGAAAAATATCAAAAGTGAGATCTGCTACCTCATAATATCTTTTTGAAATCTCACTGGAAATTTCATGAACTTGGCCTGCGGTGTTTTTTCCATGGATATAAGAGTCAATTGCAAGCATTATGCTCTGTGTTGCAAGCTCTCCCATTTCTGACATTGTCATTGAGAGTTTCCTAATTGATGGATCTATTAGCCGAGTCATTTATCCAAACTGTCCCTGAACATATTTTGCGGTTAGCTCATTTTTTGGCTGAGTGAAGATCTTTTTTGTCTCATCAAATTCAATTAGATCCCCCAAATACATGAACGCGGTATAATCAGAAACACGAACTGCCTGCTGCATGTTGTGAGTCACGATAATTACTGTGAATTCCTTTGCAAGCTCTGTTATCGTTTCTTCAATTTTTTGAGTAGCGATTGGATCAAGTGCAGACGCAGGCTCATCCATTAGTAAGACTTCGGGCTGTATTGCAAGGGCTCGTGCAATGCAGATTCTTTGTTGCTGGCCGCCAGAAAGCTCCATGGCAGGTTTTTTTAGGTCATTTTTGACCTCATCCCAGATGTATGCCATCCTCAACGAGTCTTCTACTATCTCATCAAGTATTTTCTTGTCCCTTATTCCATTCAGACGTAATCCTGCAGCCACATTATCATAAATTGACATGGTTGGAAATGGGTTTGGTTTTTGGAAAACCATGCCTACTTTTCGTCTGTGGTAGATAGGATCTACATCTTTAGAGTACAGGTCCTGGCCGTCAAGTAAGATCTTTCCCTCTACTCTGGCGTTTTTTGTCATGTCATGCATTCTGTTTAAGCATCGCAGGAATGTGGTCTTTCCACAACCAGAAGGACCAATCAGAGAAGTAACGGTTTTTTCCTTGAATTTCATTGTGATGTTTTTGACAGACTGTATTCCACCATAATACACTGAAACATTTTCTGCTATCATTTTGTATTTTTTTTCATCAGATTGTTCTTTTGCACTTGTATTTTGCTCATAATCCATTACTGTAGTCATCTTTTTCGCCCTCCCATTACTCTGTAAAGTAATCTACCTCTTGCACTATTTTTTGTTGCAAAATAGTATCTTACTCCAATGTTTACTGCAAGAATTATCATGATCAAAACAACTGCAGCACCCCAACCTTG
>CAYOBG010000027.1:0-15663 GCA_964402265.1 uncultured Candidatus Nitrosotenuis sp.
ATTATACAGGCAATAAAATAGTTCAGTGATTTTGGCTTGAAAGACATCTTGTTTGTGTGTGTGGAAAATGCGGGAAGGAGTCAGATGGCAGAAGCCTTCCTTGCAAAATATGCTCAAGGCAGGATTCATGCTATTAGCGCAGGCACAAAACCCTCGATTCAGGTAAATCCAGTTGTCATACAGGTTATGAAAGAAAAGGGAATTGACCTAGAGGGCAATCAGCCAAAACCGCTTTCAGATGAGATGATAAAAAACTCGGCAATAACTGTGAACATGGGATGCATGGACAAGGAATCATGTCCTGCGTTGTTTGTAAAAGACGTTCTTGATTGGAATATTCCTGACCCAAAGGGTAAACCAATTGACGAGGTAAGAAAAATTCGTGACCTGATTGAGGAGAAGGTTCAAAATCTTTGCAAAACGCTGGACTAGCTCAGTTATCTGATAACCAAAAAAGATTCTTTGCAGAACTTGTCGGTACGTTCGTTGTAGTTGTTTGTGCCACGGGTTCAGTTGTGATAAATACAAAATTTGGTGGTGTCATAGGATGGTTTGAGGCGTTTGCTCCATTTGTTGGAGTGGCACTGATGGTCTATGCATTTGGAAAGATATCGCTTGCGCATTTCAATCCAGCAGTGACTGTGGCATATTTCATAACAAGACACATCACAAGGATGCAAATCCTGATCTATTTTGCAGCCGAGGCAATAGGGGCATTTCTTGCAATACTGTTTGTTAAACTTGTAATCGGAGATGAGGCAAACATTGGTGCAAATGCGCCAAACTACTCGTACGAATTATGGGAGATTCTTGGAATTGAAATACTAGCAACTGCACTCTTGATGGCAGTAATTCTCTGTGTTGTGCACACAAAAGGACTGAGGGGGTTTAGTGGGATTGCAATAGGTGGAATCATCGGCCTTGACATCTTTTTTCTGGCATTTATCTCGGGCGCATCGATGAATCCTCTCCGTGCACTGGCACCTGCAGTTCTCTCTGGATTTTTAAATGACCTGTGGATTTACTGGGGTGCGCCGTTTGTCGGTGCATCAATTGTAGCAATAATATACAAAAAAAGATTTGTAAAATGAAATGAACCGGTGCGAATGGGCGCGTGATGGTATAATGGTACAATACCATGATTCGGAATGGGGCATACCCGTCCACAATGACAGAAAGCTCTTTGAGATGTTGATTCTGGAAGGGGCACAGGCAGGCTTGTCCTGGTCTACCATACTAAAACGAAGAAAGACATATCGAAAGGCATTTGATAATTTTGATCCAAAAATAGTCTCCAAATATTCGCAAAAAGACATCGCTAGGTTGCTCTCTGATGAGGGAATAATCCGAAACAAGCTCAAAATAAAATCCGCAATAAGCAACGCAAAGCAATTCATTATAATTCAGAAGGAATTTGGCTCATTTGACAAATACATCTGGGGCTTTGTGGATGACACCCCGATCAAAACCAACTTTACAAAACTATCTGATATTCCACCATCCACTATACTATCAGACAGGATAAGTGCAGATCTCAAAAAAAGAGGATTTAGCTTTGTCGGCACCACAATTGTTTATGCGTTCATGCAGGCAGTCGGCATTACAAACGATCACACAAAAAATTGTTTTAAGAAGCGCTAGCTAATTTTTCAGCCATATTTTAAACCGGTACCAAAAACGGAAACGTGCAATTTCTAATCAATATTTATATCAGTTCAGTGGATGATCGGCATGGCAATTAAGACTGGCCAAGATTACATTCAAAGTCTTAAGGGTAGAAAACTTACTGTCTATCTTTTTGGAGAACAGGTAAAAGATCCAATCGAGCACCCAATGATTCGACCATCCATTAACGCAGTGGCAGAAACATATGACTTGGCAGCACGCGAGGAAGACTTGGCATCCCCAATGTCTAAAATCTCTGGCAAAAGAGTAAACCGATTCCTCCATATCGCAGAATCTGCAAATGATCTAGTCTTGCAAAATAAAATGCAAAGAAAACTAGGACAGCTAACAGGCACATGCTTTCAGAGATGCGTGGGAATGGATGCGCTAAACTCGTTGCATTCAACAACATTTGAGATTGACGAAAAATATCATACCAATTATCACAAGCGATTACTGGCATTCATCAAAAAGATGCAGGAGGAAAATTTTGTAATCGGCGGCGCAATGACTGATGTCAAGGGAGACAGAAGCAAGGCGCCATCAGAGCAGGCAGATCCCGACCTCTTTGTGCATATTACAAAAAGAACTGCGGACGGCGTTTATGTGACGGGAGCCAAGGCACACCAGACAGGTGTTATCAACTCACATTGGATGATAATAATGCCAACAATACGCCTAACTGAAAAGGACAAGGATTGGGGAATTGTCGGCGCCATCCCAGTAGATGCACCGGGTATTACGTACATCTACGGACGCCAATCATGCGATACGAGAAGTATGGAGGAAGGCGACATTGATGCAGGCAACTCGCAGTTTGCAGGCCAAGAGGCAATGGTCATTTTAGATAATGTTTTCATTCCAAACGATTTGATCTTCATGAACGGCGAGGTTGAATATGCAGCAATGCTAGTTGAGCGATTCACTTGCTATCACAGACGCAGCTATGTGTGCAAGACTGGCCTAGGTGACGTTCTAATTGGCGCAGCAGCAGCCATATCTGACTATAATGGAATACCTGACGTCTCTCACATTCGGGACAAGCTCGTGGAAATGACACACCTCAACGAATCAATCTATGCAGCTGGAATATCCTCGTCATACCAGGCGCAGGAGATGAAATCAGGCGTGTGGCTAAACGATGACATGCTAGCAAATGTGTGCAAGCACAATGTTACTAGATTCCCATATGAAATATCAAGACTGGCGCAGGATATAGCGGGAGGAATGATGGTTACAATGCCTTCTGAACAAGATTTCAGAAATCCTACTACCGGCCCGCTACTCAAAAAATATCTGGTGGGAAGAAAGGGAGTCGAGGTTGAAAACAGGATGAGAATTTTACGACTGATTGAAAACATGACACTGGGAAGAAACGCAGTTGGATATCTTACTGAATCAATGCACGGGGCAGGATCTCCACAGGCGCAGAGAATCCAGATTGCAAGGCAAATGCAGCTTGGCTACAAGAAAAACCTGGCAAAGAGTCTGGCAAACGTAAAGGAAAATCCAGAAGAGAACCATGAAAACTCTGACTATTTCAAGCGAGTATTCAAGATAACAAAATAATTTTACTGCAATTTTGTTGCGGAATCATAAGCATCATTAATTAATCATGGTGTGGATCTGTTTGTGAATGGCAAATCGCGTTGGTGTCTTTGCCCTTGGTATAATGACTGCCCTGCTCTTGTCGGTATTTGCCATACCTGCAAAGGCAGTACAAACAAACGATGACTCTCACATTCATTTTGTATCATATGAGTCACCAAGACTGCAATTTCTAAAGACAGGATCTATTCACACCATATCCTGCGATGATGGATTTGAGCTGGTAATGAAAAAGAGAACCGGCACACCAGCATGCGTCAGACTACAGACGGTAGCCATCCTACTGGAAAGGGGATGGGCAATCCATGTCATGCCTGACTATGTTGATACCAACAACAACTCGGAGCTATTCGAGGGAAGCCGTGGGGATATGGCAGTTGAGGCAAAAGACGTGACCTATTCTGGAAACACGGGATATCTGGCAAAACCAAAAGAATCTGGAAACTATCCGGGATTGGTAATAATCCATGAGTGGTGGGGCCTAAACGACAACATCAAGCAGACTGCGGAAAACCTTGCATCTCATGGGTATGTGGTCCTTGCAGTCAACCTTTATGGAAAGCCGGCAGCTACTGTTGCAGATGAGGCAAGACAGCTTATGTCCTTGTATGATCCAGAGATTGGAGTTTCCAACATGAACGCAGCAGTAAAGTTCCTTGAGGAACAATATGATGTTCCAAAAGTTGCATCCATTGGATGGTGCTTTGGTGGAGGCCAGTCGTTAAATCTGGCACTACACAATTCTGATCTGGATGCGACTGTCATATACTATGGAAGCCTAGTCTCTGACAAGGAGCAACTCTCATCGATTAATTGGCCCATACTTGGAATATTTGCAGGCCTTGACCAGGGAATTACTGCGGAATCTGTGAGTGCATTTGAGAAATCACTTGATGAGCTTGGCATACCAAATGAAATTCACACATATCCAAATGCCAATCACGGCTTTGCAAACCCTTCAGGGCAGAGGTATGCACCTGAGGAGACAAAGGACGCATGGGAAAAAACTATACAATTTTTGAATTCTAATCTGAAAGGATCTTAGAAATTAATTCGTTTCAAATTGGCATTAGTAATTTTTTCAAATCTGAATCTAATTTTTCTGTAGATGTTTTGAATTTACATCTCAATGAAAATAATTAGTGTTTCCAACATTGGAATTCAAAATATCTAAAGCCAGTAAAATCTGGAGAACGCCTCTCTGTTTGCTTGGATTATCAAAGTCGTTATAATACCGTATCATTTTGTTATTGCATATGATCATACGCAGCAACAAAGCATCGAAAATCATTGGGCTTGCATCAATTCTTGTAGGTATGGTTGTTGCTGTTTCATGGGTGCTAGACATACCTGCACTAGAGTCACTCATTCCTAATTCAGTTACGATGAAGTTCAGTACTGCAGTGTCGTTTGTTTTTAGCGGAATTACGATTTATTTTCTCGCACAATACAATGATGGAAAAGCAGGTTGGGCACAGATTGCAGTGCCGGTATCTGGATTTGTTATTTTTCTATTCATGGCAACAATATTGGTCGCATATGTAGCTGGCATCAACAGTGGAATTGAACAGTTGTTTGTAAGGGAATCACCAAATGCAGTAAAAACATCAGAAGCGGGAAGGCCATCAATACCTACAATGATTAATTTCATTCTGATCATTATTGCGGGATTGTTTGCACTATCTGAAAATGGATTAAGAAAATTTGTCAATGCCATGGGATATGCCATTTCAATAATTGGAGCAATACCAATTATTGGATACATCACAAACCAGCCGCTTCTGTATTACTATGTCAACAATGTGAGCTCTGCAATGGCAATTCATACCTCAATTTTGTTTGTAGTCCTTGGAATTGCGCTCATTTTCTTGAAAAAAAATACCAATATGCAAAGCAAGCGTCTGAAAATTCAGACAAGAATGGTCTCACTATTTTTGTCAGCATCACTAATTCCGATCATCTTTATCGTAGGATTAAGCTTTAACAATATTGAAAATGTTCCAAACGCCGAATCAACGAAACTGAGCATGGTCATAATTGGAATCATAACTGCAATAACTACAACAATTTTCTCACTATTTACTACAAAATCGATTTCAAAGCCAATCATTGCCCTAAAAGAAGTATCGGCACAAATCTCAGAAGGGAACCGCTCCCTTAAGGCAGATGAAACCAGCAGCGATGAAATTGGCGATCTATCAAAAGCGTTCAATGTAATGGTGGATAATGTGATAAAATCAGAGAAACTATCAACAATAGGACTATTGTCATCAACGCTTGGGCATGACTTGAAAAACAACCTGACTGTCATGAAAATGTCAGTTGGCCTCCTAAAGCAAAGAAACCAGGATGTGCTAAACGAGAGCATCTTGGAAAAAATCACAACCATAGAAAAATCTGCTGACAAAATGTGGGCTCAGATAGATGACGTGCTTGATTTCATCCGGCAAAGCCCATTAAAACTGGAAAACATATCATTTGCAAAACTAGCGGAAAATGCACTAAAAATCATAAAAATTCCAGCAACTATCAAAATAGAGACACCGGCCGAGGACACCTTTGTTTACTGCGATGCCAAAAAACTGGAAACTGTTTTGGTAAATCTCATCAACAACTCTATCCAAGCAATTGACTCAAGCGGTACCATTACAATAAAGACGAACATGGACAGTAATTATTCGATCATACAGGTAATCGATTCTGGCCCGGGCATACCACAGGAGAGCATCTCAAAAGTCTTTGATCCGTTGTTTACTACAAAAAGGACCGGGACAGGACTGGGACTTGCAAGCTGCAAGAACATTGTGGAACAACACGGAGGTATCATAACCGTGCAAAACAATCCAACAACATTTACAATAAAAATACCTAAACCAAAAACTGCTTAACTGCTAGTTACAATTGTATTCTTATTTTGCATCTTTGTTTTCTGAGCTTGGCATACCAAATGAAATCCATATGTATCCTAATACCAATCATGGAGCAATTTTTGGATTCTAATCTCAATAGTCTTAATTTTCATTCTGTATTGGATCTTTGATAATTTGTTAATTACTAAACTGGAATTCGGATTCTAACTAGTTAAAAGATGTCTCTGGTGAGTTACATGGATTTTAATTACGGAGAATTACTACTAGGATTTTTTGGATCAATTACCTTGATAGAAATCTCTCGAGATTCCGGTTGACGTGCACGACCGTTGATTGGGTGTTCATGTGCTTCAATCCGCACTGTAAATTCGCCCGTTTTTTTATAGGAATGTCTGCGTTGTTGAACTGCCCCTCGCACTTCTTCTGGTTTCGCATCTTTTTTCTCATCACCATACAACCAATTCACATACTTTACTTGAGGATCACACATCAACTCAAAGTCAATTACGCACTCCCCACCTGAATAAAGAAACCCAACAGGAGGTTTAACTGAAAAACGTTCTATCAATCCATTGGCTGGGTTCGCTTCGACATGTATGTTGTAGGTTTCAGCCTGCCACTCATGAGTATGCGCTCTAAGCAGTATCTCACATGTGTATTCAGTGCTTCTTGCAGGGTATCTGGCCACAAACAGCGCTGGAGTTCCACGAGAGTATTTTATCTCATCATCTATAGTACCTGGTGTGAATGTTGCATAGATCTCCCTGTACTTGGCAAGGTTCATCTCAACAATAAATGCAACATAAAGCGGTTCCCTACCGGACAGTGAACTAAATTGTATATGTGAAATAAGGTCACTTACTTTCCGATTGGGATCTCTTGAAGGATCATTCAATGTTAACGTCGCTACTATTTTTGTGATAAATCATACTTTTGCCAAAGTATTTTTGAAGTTTTGTTTTAACATGTTTCGTTTATCTTGAATCGATTTTATCTGTCTGTCAAGATCATCTTTTGGCGCACCTAGTAGTGAAATCATTTCATCTATGTTGACGTTAGGATTTGAGCTAATAGCGTTTAACTGCGAAGCAATCAAATTGAGTGTTTTATCATCGACATTTTTTATTTGTCTGATCTTGGATTTGATTCGCTCTTCGTTTTCTTTGTCCATCTTTTATCCTAACACATCCCTAATTCCTTTTATTGTTTTAAGAGCTTCTTCCTTGGATTTTAATGCGGCCAATTCATCTTCAGTTTTTTTCAATTTATCAAGCGTATTGGTCAATGCAGCAGCTTTTTTCTCCTCAATACCTGCGAGCATTCTATTAACAAACGCTTGTAATATTGAACCTCCACCATAACTAGCAATGGCTGTCATTCCAAAAAGTTGGTATTCTGTTTGAGGATTAAAGAACCACAAAGATGCTATTGCTGCTACAATTCCAACTGTGACATCTGCTATTGGACCTAATACTATCTTTCGTGCATCGTCAGGATCACGTTTTGGAATCTGTAATCTACTTTCTAGATTGATAAAATGACTCGAAAGTCCTCCTCCAACAGCTATTAGAATCACTAATGCCCATAATTGTGGAGTTAAAGAAATAAAGCTAACTTCTGCCACGCATAACTTAAGTCAGTATTACCTTATTTCCTTTTGGGTTTTTCTTTAAATACAGTTCTGTCATACTAGTATTCCATTTGTTAGGAACTACTGTCCGTGGGTTTTCTTATTTTGCATCTTTGTTTTCTGAGCTCGGCTCGTCGTCCTTATTCAGGTTAATCTCTGGCTCTTTTGGAGTGAGATCAGAGTAGGTGGCATCGTCTGTCTTTGCAAACTCTTCCTTTGCAGTTTCAAGATCCTTTGGAGGCTCAATCTTTGGGTCCTTTTTGCCCTTGGTGTACTGCTTTACTATCATTATTCCAATGATTACTGCAATTATGATGTAGTTGATTGGAGGAGCCAGGATTCTTGTGACATAGCCTACCTGGGGGACAACCTGGAAGACTTTGCCGATATACTCTTCCTTTGTGATTGGATAGTCTGTACCGGGAATTGAAATCGGGTTTGCATCGCCCTTTGTTCGAATAGTCTTTGATTCCGGCCTGTCATCCAGTATTGCAGCCACCCTATGTACAATAACACGGTCATGACCGTTTGGTCGATTAAACACAATGATATCGCCAACCTGTATTTCCTCAAATGGGACGTTTCCGTTTACCACTAAAACATCATACACTTGTAAAACTGGAATCATACTTCCGCTTGATACAACATAAAACGGGTTTGCCGTGCCGAAAATCACCTGCAGGCCAATCCATATAGCTGCAACTCCGACTGCTACAATTATGACATCCTTTACGATGTTTTTTGTCGTAGTCATTGCTCTATAGCTTGTTTCCGCAGCTTTCGCAGAACTTTGATCCTGCCTTGTTCTCAAAACCGCACTTTGAGCATGACAATGCTCCTGACTGGGAGCCGTCCCCTAAGAGGATGATTTCTCCAATCTTTTTGATTTTGGGCCACTCGATGGTCTGATCAGAGCCATCGCCTTTGGTGATAACTAGGACAACTTGGTGCGCTGAATTGATGCCAACCTGCTTTGCGACACCGACTTTTTTTGCGTTGGAATCATACACGGACATGCCAGTAATTGAGCTAAACGTGGAATCTGATGTTTGGACTGATATTTCTGGTGCAGATTCTGGTATTGGCTCTGGGGCTCGTGGTTGCTCAAAGCTTGGTGCAGGCTGCTCAAAGCCTTGGCTGATTGGTTTTGCAAGGCCTACGTCTGCTTGCTGGTCCTGCTTTTGGAATTCTCGGTATTCCGCTATTGTAGAGCCGCATGTAGTGCATAGGTATTGCCCGCGTTCCCGCAGTACAAGATTTTGCGCAACCTCCTCGTTTGGGTTTTCAAATTCTATTTTGGGGCCTCCCTCATAGTCTTTTTCGCAAGTATTACAGTAATATTTTGAAATTTTTTCTACGTCCAGTCTGCCGATTGGTGCTAAAAACAAGTCTGGGCCGCCAAGGTTTCCCTTTCTTTGCTGATCGTCTGTGACCTGAGCCATTACATATCCGCCGGAACCTCGCAGTTTCTTGAGGCGTAGCTCTGTGCTCATATTGTGAAATCAAGGTCAGATCCAATTAAAAGTATATGTTACACGTTCCTGATTTGACCTGAAGATATTTAGGTCACTTTGGGTGGAGTAATTTTGATAAAAATGGCGCTAGATCACGTTTCAAACGCAAAGGACTGGCAAACCAAAGTAGTAGACTCTGCAAATCCCGTATTTGTGGACTTTTGGGCTGAATGGTGCGGACCATGCAGAATGGTAGGCCCCGTTGTAGAAGAGCTGGCAAAAGACTACGAGGGTAAAGTCAGCTTTGTCAAAGTAAATGTAGATGAAGCAAACGAGTTGGCGGCAAAATACAACATCTTTTCGATTCCGACACTGATGTTATTGCACAAGGGCCAAGTCGTTGCACAACAAGTTGGTGCCGCATCAAAGGAATCATACAAAAACATGATAGAGCGCGCACTGGCAAAAGCCTAAACTTTTCTTTTTCGATCTCAACCAATTAATACCAGTTTAGATGGATTTTTCACATGTCGCTAGGCGAAGTAGATACACTCAATCTTTTAGCCGAAAAACTAGACAACCTCTTCAAGGACTCACAGGGATACTACGAGTCATTTTTGGATACAAACACAATGTTCAAGCAGGGAAAGATCACGGAAAAGGAATTTTTTCAGCAGCTAGGCGACTATGTTGTTGCATATTCTGCGTTGGAATTTTTGGCAGTCAAGGTAATCTTTGAGATGAAAAAGGCACTCGATAGAGTCGGGGCTGGAAATCTTGGTGGCACGCAATCACCTGGATTGATGCCGGGAATGGGAGGATTTAGCGGCGGAATGCCTGGAATGGGCAGAGTCCCGACAATGCCTGCACAAACACCTGGCAGGCCACCATCTGTGGTATCGGCATCACAAGGATTTTCATCGCCTGGAACACTACCATCGCCTGATCCTGCACTGATGCCAAGGTCTACTGTATCGTCTGGTGGATGCACATCTTGTGGAGCTGAGCTGCGTCCCGGTGCTAAATTCTGCACAAAATGCGGAACTAAAACCTAGAAAAGAAAATTATTTTTGCCACATTTTCTGCCAAGTCTTTGCAAAGCTGTTCATCAGCTCACCATATGCCTTTAGCTGGTCCATTCCGGACTGGTCTGTGATGTTTTGCCAGTTCTTGTCAAACTGCTTGAATGCTTCCAGTGCCACATCATTCATTGATTTCTGCCAGTTTTGGTGAAACTCTTTGATTGTCTTCTCACTGGACTCGTTTGCTGCCTTTAGCATTACTTCGTTGTACTTTGACTGGACCTCTGAGCTTGTCTTTTGCAGTGCTTGAAAGTTCTGCGCCCATTTCTTTAGCAGATTTGAATATTCTGCCCATAGGGAATCCCAGTTTTTTGTTTTTGAAGCCTTGGTGGTTTTTACAGTTTTTTTCTTTGCCATGAATACCGGTATTATGTGATTTGAGATAAAGATGTCTCTAATCTTGGGTTGAACCGCACTCTGTGCAGAATTTCGCAGCAGCGGAAATCTTGGAGCCACACTCTGAGCAAAACTTGGCGTCAGGATCTGTTACCTTGTTTACGTTGCCATACGTTCCTGTAATTCGTACAGCACCTGTTGGCTCGTAGTGCTCATCATCGATTATCTCAACTGGTGCAAAGTCTTTTTCCTCAACATACGCCATTATTCTTGGAACGGTGTTGTCCTTGTCCTTTGGGTCTGGGATGATATCGCCTAGCCAAAACGCATAGCGCATCAGTGTCAGCTCTGGTGTTGAGAATGCCAGAGTATGAGCGGACATGTAGTCTTGCGCTGACTGTTTTCCGTTAAAGACCTTCATGGATTGAATCTTGCCTCAAAGACCTATAATGTTTACTGGACGTCTGTTAATGATTCAATAAATCTGAGTACATTCACAAAAAACTAGTCTGATGCTGTGGTGTGTATTCACTAACTGATTTTGGCAATTGATACCCCTACATTTTAGAAAAAATCAAAATCTTATAAATATGTAGGGGTAACTAATTCAATGGTTAGAATCAAGAAAAGAACACTCAGGGGCCAAATCTACTATTATCTGGAACACAGCACAAGAAAAGGCAAGCTCGTACACAAAAAAGAGGTTTATCTCGGTAGAAAAATTCCATCAAACATAGAAAAGATCAAAAGAGAATTTTTTGATGAAATCTATCAAGAAAGATGGGCTGCAGACATTGAGAAAATCAGGAAGAATTTCTTACAAGAACGCAGAACAATGTCAAAGACAATACGAGAAAAAGAACTACAGATTTTTGCCATCAAATTTACCTACGACACGCAAAGAATTGAGGGCTCTACTCTCTCACTTAGAGATACCGCAGACCTGTTGGAAAACGGAATCACACCAAAAAATAAACCAATACAAGATGTAAAGGAGGCAGAAGCACACAGGGATCTCTTATATGAAATTCTGAAAGACAAAAAAGAGATCTCATTACAGTCAGTATTGAAATGGCACTGGAAGCTTTTCAATTCCACAAAGTCCCCAATTGCAGGTAAAATAAGAAAACACCAAGTCGCAATATCTGGCAGCAAGTTCATGCCGCCATCTCCAATAGAGGTTTATCCAATGCTAATTGATTTTTTCAAATGGTATAACAAAAATCAGGCAAAAATGGGTGGCGTTGAGCTCGCAGCTCTTGCGCATGTAAAGTTTGTAACTATCCATCCGTTTGCGGATGGCAACGGCAGAATTTCGAGGCTTGTCATGAATTTCATTCTCTCCAGAAAGGGATACCCGATGTTTGACATACCATACGAGGGCAGGACTGGTTATTACAATGCACTGGAAAGATCGCACCTAAAGAATGATGATAGAATTTTTCTCCAATGGTTTGCTAAAAAATACATCAAGGAACACAGAAGATATCTAAAGTAGGTCTGAAAAATCCTTTTTTCCGAACCTTGCCTCAAAGACCTATGATGTTTACTGGATGTCTTTTTGTTTAGACTGATCTACACTTTAAATGCAAAATCTTGCCTATCTTTAATGCGTGCAAAAATCAAACTTTGAAACCGTACTGGTTTTGCAGGGAGGGGGCTCACTTGGAGCATACGAGTGTGGAGTCTACAAGACGTTACATTCCAATAAGATAAGATTTGACATTGTTGCTGGGACATCAATTGGCGCAGTAAATGCCGCAATCATAGTGGGACACAAAGGAGATGATCCTGCAAAATCCCTCGAAGAGTTTTGGCTTTCTATATCAGAAAATGTAACGTCTTCTATGATTTCTGAATCGATGAGACCGATCTACTCGTCAATGTATTCTGCAACATGGGGAAACCAGAAAATGTTCTCGCCTGTTTGGTTTGGATACAACAGTCCATACCTGTACGATATCTCTCCACTAAAGAAAACTCTGGAGGAATTTGTCGACTTTGAAAAGCTAAACTCGCCTGAGAGACCCCGTCTCATAGTGACTAGTACTGACATACAGAACGGAAAATCCATCATATTTGATAGCAGAAAGGAACGACTCGATGCTGATCATATTGTGGCAAGCACGGGCTATCCGTTCTATGGAATATCTTGGACGCAAAAAGACGGGCGGTACCTGTGGGATGGCACACTGCTCAGCAACACGCCATTAACTGAAGTAATCGATGCCTCGCCAAAATACGATAAAAAAGTCTACATCGTAAATCTGTTTCCAAGAATGCAGGAGACAATTCCAACCGACATGATGGGATCTTGGCACCGGGCTCGTGACATCATGTTTACAGACAAAACTCACCATACAATACGAATGTCAAAGGCAATATCTCGCCAGCTTTCACTCATAAAAGAAATGCACAAGATCCTAGAAGACTCGGAGCTTAATGCGGAAAACAAAAAACGACTAGAAAGGCTAGAGCCTGAATACCAAAAGCTTGCCTTTGAGCGTGGTGCAGTAATTCGGGAAATCATACGCGTGAACAGAAAGGAAAAGCATCCGTACTTGTTTGAGGATGCAGACTTTTCAGTTGATACACTCAAGGAACTCATACGGAACGGCCAAGATGACGCACAGGCAGTCCTTGAGAAAAAGGCCTAAACGAGATTATACCAAATTTGCCACTTTTGGATAGTATGACTATTTTCCGTTTAGGACATATGATACCCTAACAATCCTCTAGGTGGTTTTTTAGTTAAACAATATTTTTTATAGTAATTTTTGCACCTGAATTTCGTTGATAAGAGCTGTAATAATAGATGATGACAAGGATACTGTCAATGTTTTTGCTGAATATCTGGAAATGCTCAACGTCAGGGTTGTCTCGGCTGGGTACAACGGACGGGATGCAGTTGAGCTATACAAAAGGCACACGCCAGACGTTTTGTTCTTGGATCTGTCCATGCCTGAATATGACGGAACCTATGGGTTGAGGGAAATCAGAAACATTGACCCTAAAGCCAAGGTAGTCATCATAACTGCAGACTTGAATGCAAAGGACTCTGATAAGCTAGAGCAACTCGGCCCTACAGAAATCTTCTTCAAGCCTTTTGACATGGAACAGATAAAATCACTTATTGCTAAAATCACTCTGGAAAAAAACTCTGGCACTCTAGTAAACAACGAGAAAAAAGCATTGATAAGCTTTACAATAACACAGGCACTCCTAAAGATCAGTCCGTCTGCTACAAACGACATCGGCACCAGACTGTATGCAAAATATGGCTGCTATTTTTCAGACTGCCTTGAGAACCCGGAATATCTCAGAGATGTACTGCATGAGACATTTGGCATTGGCTCTTCGGCAATAATTAAAACAATCCGGGAAAGCTTAGCAGAATTTGGGCAGCAGCAACAAATATCAAATTTTTTGTACGTGATAAGCAAGTGATTTGAAAGCCAATTTGTTGCCAACAAGCAGAACATTTCTTGTATTTTTGCTTGGTGTGATCACAGTTGTCACACTTGCCAGCAATTATTTTGGCAAGGAATCTGCAATGCTTGCATACAACATTTTGAATCTGGCAATAACAGCTCCACTTGTTGTCGTCTGCTTGTTTTTGTTGGCAAAAGAAGGAATTCGCGGGGACTATGGCAAGGGCTGGCTTTGCTTTACTATATTTAATGTTCTTTGGTTTGTCGCAGAACGAATCTGGATGGTTTACGAACTGGTTTACAAGACTGATCCATGGCCATCAGAAGCTGACTTTTTCTGGCTGGCAGGATATCCGATTTATTTTGTGTTTATGATTTTTTATCTAAAACCGTTCAAAAGCTCAATCTCAATTAGGATGATAATCCTATCAATAGGAATTACATCTGCAATTACGGGGTTTTTGATATATCACACAATGCAAGAGTCAAGTCTTTTTGAATATGAGACAGCACTTGGGCTCTCTTACCCCGTGGCAGACACCATTTCTTTAGCGCCAATTATCATTGGCTTGGTTTTGTTTTTTAGGGGCAAGGTGAATTTTCTTTGGACATGCCTGCTGATTGGAATGCTGTGTTTTGTTATAGCTGACTATGGCTTTTCCCTTTCTTCGCTCGATGACGAATATTACACAGGCCATCCAATTGATATTCCATATCTTTGGGCGTACCTTTTCTTTTTGTTTGGAGCCTACAATCGTGTCAAGTTGTTTGTAAAACCAAGCCAAGAAAGCAGGTTCAATGATCAAGAAAAGTTTCGATGAGCTAAATTCCTCTAGAAATGTTATGGCACTACAATTTCTAAAGTCTAGAGTTTTTTCAGTGCTGACTTGATGTTTTTTTGCAGTTTTGTATTTGTTATTTCTGGAATGATATTATCATAGGAGAGGTCTTTTTTTGGCACCGAATCTGCTACCGCTCTGGCAGTAAGGTACAGCATTTTCGGGGTTATTTTCTTGATTTTCTCATCCAGAATTATTCTCATCAAATATGGAAAGACAATGGCATTGTTTACCTTGTTTTTGTAATTATAACTGCCAGTTGCTACGATTTTTGCCCCTGCCTTTTTGGCAACTTTTGGGTCTACCTCTGGCTCGGGGTTTGTGAGTGCAAATATGATGGGGTTTTTGTTCATAGTCTGGATCATCATACTAGAGAGAATTTTACTCATTCCGGAAACTCCGATGAATACATCTGCGTTTCTTAGTATGTCTTGCAGTGCTCCCTTTTGCAGCTTTGGATTTGTAATGTTGGCAATCTCATTTTTGTAGTGATTCATGTTTTCTGGCCGATTCCGGTATATTGCACCTGAGGAATCCACCACGACTAGGTTCTTGCAGCCTGCAAAGCTTAGGAGATTGCAAATCCCATATCCTGCAGAGCCTGCACCGGCAATGACTATTCTTGCAGACTCTATTTTCTTTTTGACTAGCTTGAGTGAATTCAATAGTGCGGCAAGTGCTGCAACAGCGGTTCCGTGTCTGTCATCATGAAACACCGGTATTGGCAATACTTTTTCAAGCTCCTCTG
>CAYOBG010000028.1:0-11404 GCA_964402265.1 uncultured Candidatus Nitrosotenuis sp.
AAGCTGGCAAGTCACAGGGAACAGTATCAGTGTATCTTAAGGAATTAACAGAAAACGGAATAGTGAGTAGAAAAATAAACAACAATGACTTGGTCTTTGAGCTTGCAGACTCGGATTATGTCAAAGATATAATTTCAAGACACAAGACATCTCTATTTGAGAGAACTGCAGACAACATTTCAGATATTTTCAGCTCTATTTAGAATTAAAACATTGAAGTTGGCCTTTTTCATTATGGATGTACTTTAAAACAAATTGGTTGAGTCCTCAAATTACATTGAGGGTTCTACCAGAATCATTATCTTATTTCAAATGAAATAATATGTAATGAATTCTAAACTTGCAGCACTTGCCGTAATTTTTGTAGCTGCAGGGCTTGTCGGTAACGCCTATGCGCACAAATCACAGGTCATAGGCGATTACGAAGTTGAGGTCGGCTGGACAAAAGAGCCACCAAAGGTAGGCAAGGCAAATGCAATTGAAATCAGTATAGTAAAGGCTTCTGCCGCAGACAAAAAGACAGCTGAAAAGACTGCCAAATCACATGACGAGCATGAAGACACAACATCTGAGAAGAAATCTGCAACAAAACCAAAGGCAACCCATGACGAACACGATGATACAAAGACTACTGAGAAGAAAACCACATCCAAAAAGACAACACATGCAGACCATGATCATAAAAAAGCCGGAGTAAAGGACCTAGCCAAAACACTCGAAGTAGACGTCACATTAAATGACAAAAAGACATCACTTGTCCTAAAGGAGAACTCCAAGAAACCAGGAATATACACCGGCAAATACACTCCAGACAGCGAAGGACATCCAACAGTACACATCTACGGCAAGATAAAGAACAAGACAATAGAAGGCACGTTCCACCCAGAAAAAGTCGAAAAATAGAACGAATCTTTTACCATTTTATTTTTATTCATAATTAATTAAGAACTTGCCATGAGTGGTAATCATGGATAAAGTCGCCCTAGTTACTGGGAGCTCAAGTGGAATCGGCTATGAGACCTCATTGGCACTAGCAAGGGAAGGATACTTCACTTATGCCTCAATGAGGGATACAAAAAAGGCGCAACAGATCCAGGATGTGGCAAAAAAGGAAAACCTGCCAATTGCAGTAATATCACTTGATGTTGACAAGCCGGAAACAATTCAGGCTGCAATCAAGCAGATCATATCAGAAAAAAAGAGAATTGATGTTCTAGTAAATAACGCAGGCTATGGGATTTTTGGGTGTCTTGAGGATCTCTCAATGGATGAGCTCAAATCACAGTTTGAGACCAACTTTTTTGCAATCGCAAGAATCATCCAAGAGGTAACACCAATAATGAGGGCTCAAAAATCCGGCACCATAATCAATATCAGCTCCGTTGCAGGCAGAATTGGATTTCCTGCATCACCTGCATATATCAGTTCAAAATTTGCACTTGAAGGACTATCGGAATGTTTGCGGTACGAGTTATCGCCGTTTGGAATTAATACCATAATAATCGAGCCGGGCGTTATCAAGACCAACTTCTTTGGCTCCATGAGAATGCCAAAGAATGTCAAGCCAGACTCTCCATACAAGGACATTACAAACAAGGTAGTAGCTGGTGTCAAGATGATGTCAGAGATGGGAACACCACCAAAAGAAGTAGCTGATGCCATCATAAAATCACTAAAAGAAAAAAACCCGTTACCAAGATATCCAGTTGGAAATGACGCCCAAATGTTTTTGGAGGCAAAGAAAATGAAAACCGATATCGAGTTTGAGAACTATCTAAAGAAAGAACTATTCTGATTGGTTAACTTGATATAGCCAAAAAAGCGAGTTTTTATCAAAGTCCGCAATCTAGGCACGATTAATCATGAAATGGAAAACACTACAACACAATGGGATTATCTTTCCGCCTGACTATGAAACCAAGGGGATCAAAGTCAAGATAAAGGGAGAGCCAGTAAAGCTTGACTTGCTCCAAGAGGAGATGGTCTACCAGTGGGCAAAGAAAAAAGACACTCCATATGTGCAGGATACGGTTTTTCAGAAAAACTTTGTAGCAGACTTTGCTGCAACGTTTGGCGGAAAATACAAGGGCATCTCAATTTCAGATATTGATTTCTCAGAGGCATTTAGATTTGTAGACCGAGAAAAAGATTCCAGACTATTAGTAACAAAGGAAGAGAAAAAATCACTTGCCCAAAAACGCAAGGAGTTGCGTGAAAAAATGAAGTCAATTTACGGCAAGGCAATCATGGACGGACACGAAGTTGAAGTCGCAAATTACATGGCAGAACCGCCAGGAATATTCATTGGTCGTGGCGACCATCCAATGCGTGGAAAATGGAAGCCAAAGATCACCCACAAAGATGTCACACTAAATCTTGGCAAAGAGGCAAAGGCGCCTTCAGGAAACTGGGGCAAAATAGTCCACGAGCATGATTCCATGTGGCTTGCCTGCTGGACTGACATACTATCTGAGAAGATAAAATATGTCTGGCTTGCAGACACTGCTGGTCTTAAGCAAGAGCGAGACATGGCAAAATACGACAAGGCAGCCAAGCTAGGAAAAGAGATCAACAAAGTAGAAGAGAAAATAATTTCCGCAATGAAAAGCAAGGATGCAAGAAACTCCAAGATTGCCACTGCATGTTATCTCATATACAGAACATCAATGAGGGTCGGGGACGAAAAGGACCCAGACGAAGCAGATACGGTAGGTGCCACCACACTTCGAAAGGAACATGTAAAATTTGATAATAATGCCATTCATTTTGACTTTTTGGGCAAAGACAGCGTCCGATGGGAGGAGACCATCCCAGCACAGGGAAACGATGCCATGTTATATGAGAATCTCAAAAAACTCACGTCATCAAAATCACCAAAAGACGAGATCTTTGATGGCATAACATCGCGGCACGTAAACGAATTCTTGAGTGGAGTTGTCAAGGGCTTGACTGCCAAGGTTTTCAGAACATACCTGGCTACAACTGAGGTCAAGCGATATTTGTCTGACAAGCTTGATGTCAAGGGAAAAACTGAGAATGAAAAACTCTACATCGCAAAGATGGCAAATCTTCAGGCTGCAGTAATGTGCAACCACAAAAGAACCATCCCGAAAAGCTTCGAGGAAGGCCTTGAGAAAAAGCGGGAGCAGTTAAAGAAGCTCAAAGAAACAACACCAAAGACTCCAAAGCAAAAAGAGGCGCTAAAGCAAAGAGCGGAAAAGCTAAAACTATCAATTGATCTCCAGGAAAAAACCCGTGACTATAACCTAGGAACATCGCTTCGAAACTATATTGATCCACGAGTGTTCAAGGCATGGACTGATGAGGTAAAGGCAGACTGGGAGAAACTATACACGACATCACTCCAGCGCAAGTTCCTTTGGGTAAAATCCGTTGACGCCAAATGGAAAGACATTGCCATTCAATAATTTTTGCAGAATCATTTAATTGCGACATGGAAATAGCCGTTTTTGTGCCGGGGTAGCTCAGCCTGGTTAGAGTGCCAGTCTTCTATCCCTCCGATACAAGGGCATTACTCATAATCTGGAGGTCGTGGGTTCAAAACCCACCCCCGGCACTACACATTAGGATGCACCGCCCACGAGAGTTTGAAGCATTTCGTATGTTCCATGTATGATTCTTGCTTTTTTTGTCCTGTCACAAGACATTTTGTTCGAGAGAATAGACCATTTCCAAATCGCTTGGCAGGTTTGAATATCTTCCTTCCAGTGACTTGACTTTTAGCTCATATTGTATTTTTTGCCTTGATTTGAGCAGTTTCTCTGAGCTCATCATGTCATAATGCATCTTAAACAACTGCTCATAGTAATTTAGAAAATACTGCATAGTCATATTTCCAAACATTCTCATCTGTGATTTTTCTCCAATCTCTTTGATCCTCTAATTTTTTATGAACTTCTTTTCCTATGATAATTTCATCTATACCTGCAGCTGCTTGCATTTTTGCTGCCATATTGATAGTATTACCAATTAAATCAACATGAGATTTTTTCTTATTAGTACCATAAAGCAAAACACTGCATAAGCCAAAATCTATACCTATGTGTAAGTGAAGTGGAGGTAACTGATTTTCTTCTAAAATATGGTTTGCTGATATTTTGGTAACATCTACAATTGTTTGTACACATTTTATTACATTATTCGCAATTTTTTTTGAATTGTTTTTTGGGATAAAATATGCAACAACTGCATCCCCAACAAATTTTAGAATATGTCCATTATAGTTTTCAATAATTATTGTGGATTCTTGTGAAAAGGAACGAATCACATTTCCTAATATAGCGGGAGGAATTTTTTGGCTCATTTTAGTAGAACCGACTAGATCAACAAAAATCACATACAAAGGAATTCTTTTGGAAATGTATTCTCTTAATTGATTGTTGGATGTAGCATTATTAAGTCGAGCATATTGGAAACCTTGCGTCGTAGATTTCTTGAGACGCATCATACTATTTTGAATCAATTCTTCTGCAGAGTTTCTCTGTTTTGCCATCATTTTCATCCACTACTTGCCTCTCATCGCCTCAATTGGACTAATCTTAGTAGCTAGAAAAGCAGGTGCCAAGGCACCTAGCGTCGAGAGCAAAAGTGCAGTTAATGCAGTTTGTGTTATTTTACCCCAATCATGATTGATTTCCAATGGAATGCTTACATCATCTCCAAATCGAAAATCAGCTTCATCCATGAATGTTGCAAAACCTAATCCTGCAGCTGTTCCTAGAATAGATCCAATTCCACCTATGAGAATTCCTTGAATAAGGAAGATTACCAGTATATCATTTCTTTGAGTTCCAATTGCTCGAAGTATGCCAATTTGTTTTGTTTTTGTACTTACGGCCATTGATTGTATGGCAAAAATGATCAGACCGGATGATGTCAGGCTAAAAAAGCCAATTGGCTCAATCATTGATATTCCTGATCTTACTCTTGCTAGAACATCATCTGCTGCTTCTTCTAAATCTTGTATCTCATAATCATCTTCTTTAAGATATTGAGAAAGAATTTGTATAGACTCTTTAGTGTCTTCTCTGTTGTATAGCTTTACTAAAATTCCTTCTGTCTCACCTTGCCTGTCCATCATCTCCCGTAAAGTATCAATGTGAATGTAAGTATCAAATCCAAATGCACCGTAAATTGATGCAACATTACTTACAGTGAATTGTTTGATGCTGTCTTTTCCCCATCGGTCTACAATTTTTACATCAACTTTATCACCTATTTCTAATCCTCCCAAGTCTCTTGCAACCATTTCACCAAGTACAATTGAGCTTCTTGTTGGAATAAACTGTGGATTAGTTACATGATCACTAACTCTTGAAGTCTGAATGTCTTGAACCGGCTTCACACCAACTAGAGAAATTTTAAACTCCTCAACATCTATGCCATTTTTTGTTGCGTTCATAGATGCAATGCTATACAGGCGCGGAGTAGCTGCCTCAACAAATGGAAAGCCTTCCAAGAAATCAACTAATGCTGAATCTGATCTAGTAATGTAGTCTTCATCATCCATTATAAACACGTCACCGTAAACATAACCCGAAAAATCCCGAATTAGTCCATCCCACAAACCATCAAAAATTACAGCATTTACGTGAATTAGTAAAATTCCAAATACAACTGCCATTACCGATGCAGAAAAATTTCCTTTATTACTAGAAAGAAACCTCCAGGATAACGCAATTTTATAATTTGTCATGTTTGATCAAATCAGCTGCATGAACCCATATCTCTGAAGTTAGGTGTGGTGTATCGTCATCATTTTTTTCTAGTTTTTTAGAGAGAATTTTTGTGCTCATTTTTTATGCCTCCACAAAGCATTTCTGGAATTGTTTTAGGCGTCTAAGGCCCCCCTGAACTTGCAATTTCTTTGAAAATACGGCCTTGATCGTGCCCAAAGATGAGATGTCTTTTCGAACTATTTTTAACCATATTTCAGAATCACAGTGCACTTTAAGATCCGGAGTACCTTCCAGCCCTTCACTTACAGATATAGTCTTGTCCTTGATTGTAATGGTAGCCATTTTGTTTTCTTTTCCATAGAATACAAAATGAACATTCATGTTGACGTCTTTTGCCAATTTCGGATCAAAAGCCATTCTTGTACCAGTAAGAAACCCGTTAATTGACGATGGTCGGGTTACATTTTTTACATAAACTATTTGTTTGCTAGGGTTTTTCTTTGCATTTTCTTCTGCTTGTGTTCCTTTTTGAACATAGATTGGTTCTTTCTTTTCCTTTAATGGTTTGACAATAGTTTGATTCCAATCTTTTTTGTTTGATTTAAAAATATTAAATACATCGTCTCCTGCTGGACACACTGAAACACAATGGGCAGATTTGTATTGAGGTCCAAACGACAATGATTGCCATTTTGAAACCGTTTCATTATCAAGCGATTTTGCTCTAAAATCTTTGATACTTTTAGATGATGCAATATTTTCAATCCAATCCACAAAACCCCCCATAAAGTCTCTGTAGTTATGAGTCAGGCATGCATTGAAATCAAGTCCTTTTTTTGCATCAATTGCTCCAACGGGACAAACACTAACACATAGATGACATGATACACATGGATTGTAATCAATTGGTTTGCCATAAACATCTACTTCAGTATCAATTAAAATAGAATCAAGTAAAACAAAGCTTCCAAATCTTGGATGTAAGACCATCCTATTAATTCCCATTCTCCCAAGACCTGCTTCAACTGCAATTGGTTTGTGACTTATCTCCCAAATTTTTCCCGCCCACTTGTCCATATTCATTGGAAATGAAGGATGACATGATACTCCTCTGATTCCCAAGTTGTTTAGTTGCTTTACTATACGTCTAGATACCTCGCTCAAGTCATCATAAGTTTTATGAAATTCTTCATTTGCAAGTGATCTTGATTGACTTTGAACATTTTCTCTGTTCATGTTTTTGCATATTGAGATTATTGTTTTTGTCTTAGAATAAAGTGAAAGCACTTCATCATTTACAGAGCCTAGGGATTTGCGGTTGATCTCTACAAAGCCTACATCATCTACACCTTCTTTGAGACAAATCTCTCTAATTGTTTGAGATGATGCACCATTGTAAATAGGGAGTTTTCTATCATTTGTTGGAGTTTCGAGAGTGTTTTGTGCTTGCACAAGCCAGAAATAGGCATAAAATTATTTATATTATCCCTACTTACTACTACCAAAGGTAGTAGATAATGCAGATAAGCCAAGAACTCCAAGATGATGCAAATATGTTAGAGACCTTAGGCCTTACGAAAAACGAATCAAAGGCATATCTTTCATTGGTATCAAGCGGCGTAACAGATGCAAGAACAATTTGCCAAGAGTCAGGGGTTCCTTCTAGCAAAATTTATGGAATCCTAGAAAAATTTAAACTGTTAGGATTAATTGAATCCCAAAATACAAAACCTGCAAAGTTTAGAGCGATAGAACCATCGCAAGGATTACAAAAATTACTAAGAAATAAAGAAAAAGAAGTATTGAAAATTAAAGAAGATCTCCCATTCATGGAGAATCATTTGAATTCAATTTATTCTGAATATAAAAAAGATGAAAAGGCTTTTTTTAACATGGAATTTGGAATGAAAAATTTTATTCAAAATCATGTTGTAAAATTATCAGAATCAAAGACAGAAATTTGTTCTTATTTAGAAACAAATTGCATGCAAGGGCTTAAAGTATATGGATCAGAGGTGAAAAATAAAATTGCGCATCACATTATAAAGAATGATATCAAATCTAGATTTATTCTTGGTACCACGAATAAAAATTTAATAAAATATTTTTTGGATATTACAGATTCTCCTGAAATTAAGGTTCGCATCACTAAGCAACTACATGCTCCATTTCATGTACTCGATAATGAATCAACAATAACTGTAATTGATAATCCACTTGTAGATGAAGGACGAATCGCATCTATTTATACAATCAATAATGAATTAACTAAAACTCTTAAAGAAGGATTCGAAGAGTTATGGGAATCGGCAATTGATGCAAAGCAATACATTAACAAAAACAAGAAACAAACCAAAGGAGTCAGACAAAGATGATTGCCTTAGAGCAAGTTGATGTCGCGATATTAGGTGGGGGCCCTGCCGGTCTGCAGGCTGCTTTGGTTCTTTCTCGCACTAGGAAGAAAATTGTCGTTTTTGATGATCCAGAGCCTCCGAGAAATGCTGCTTCTCATGGTGTTCACAATTTTCTTGGCTTGGATGGACTATTGCCTGCAGACATCCGCAGAATTTCATGGCAACAAATCGATAGATATGCTTCTGCCGAACTTAGAAAAAACAAGATCGCAGATGTCCGCAAAAATGATGACGGGCTATTTCTCATCACGGATGACAGTGGAGCATCTATCAATGCAAGGAAAGTGATTCTTGCCTTTGGATATCATGATGTCTATCCAGATATCCCTGGTTTTCTGGAGTGCTGGGCAGATTCGATTATTTCCTGTCCTTTTTGCGATGGTTATGAAAATAGAGACCGTACATGGGGCATAGTAATAAGCTCCAAATCGGATCTTGAGCGGTTTCCCAAGTTAGTTCAAAATTGGACACACAAGATCAAAGTTTTCATATCAACTGATATGGAGATAGCACCGTCTTACGAAGACGAATTGTCTAGGATAGGAATAGTCGTCCATAGGGGAAATATCACAAAAGTGAATCATTCAGACAAGAAGGTGCAGTCGGTATCCCTCGACTCTGGAGAGATAGTTGAAGTCAATACACTATTCTGGATACCTCCAAAAAGGCCATCTCCACTTATACAAAAACTCGTTGAAAACTTGGGCTTAGAATTGGATGGACAGGATAACATAAAAACAGATGAAATGCGGCAAACAAATGTCAAGGGGCTTTATGCTGTAGGAGACGTTCGCGGGCCAATACCAATAGGGGCACTTGCGGCAGCCTATGATGGCGGAATGGCCGCCAGTTCAATAGTTCGCGGATGGTACAACTAGCAATCACTTTGTAGAGTTAGGCCATATGACTGAGAACAAATATGCAATGAAAGAGATCACCCAGATGATGAAGGAACCAAATCAAAAGATGAAGTCCATGGATCATTCAGCCATGAAAATGGATGGCAAAAAGAAGACAGACTCTAAGACCAAATAGATGCTTTGTTAGCGTAAAATCTTCTTCGAATAATTAAATATCAGAAATGCCATTTTAAAATTTGAAAATGAAACCAGAATTATTTGAATACTGTAAAGCTTTTGTAAAAATTCGCACTAAATCTTAAATAAAATGATTCCCAATAGAGAGGGATGCGAAAGGACATCGGTTCTGAAGCATAAAAGGCGCGTGACCTAGCAGAACGAATTGTGTTCCGTGGGTGCAAAAGCACTCTGGATTGAGAGGTGTTCTCTCATGTTCTGCGCTTGTGGGTCACGCCTACTTGTTTTAGCCCACGTTTGTTCATCCAAACAACTCGATAATATTATTGAAAACCATCCATCAAATAATTATTAAATATCACAAAGATCATCTATGTACATTGTACAAGACGCTTCCAGCCGTTTTGATTGCAATTATTCTTATGACTTCATTAGCTGTAGTACCTTCATTTGCAGACCCGGATCATAGAGGCGATAAACACCTCAAGGCTGGAAAGCAGCTAAATTCAAAACAATGTAAAACAGATGATGCAAAAAAGATAATCAACGTAAAACAAAAAATTCTCAACAGTGTTGATTCTGGAATAGCTGGGAACAATTGGGCAGATGATGACTACATCAGGCATATTGAGGTCTGGCAGCTCTCAGATGGCTCATTTTGTGCCATACTAAAGTATGAAGGACGTTTTGTTACATTTGCAGGTCCAAGTCCCGGTAACACAAGTACACTTGATGCAGGAATCAAGGGAAGTTTTGAGGGAGGATATAGAACAACTGTCTTTACTGGCACCTTTACTCCAAGTGTGTCAACTCATGGAAACATTGGAACATTTGATTACCAATGCGATATCAGCGGAAACTGTCCAGGGTTTGTAAATTGGGCTGATCTATATTTTACAGACAGAGCAGGTTATGATCTGGAATGGTGGGGATGGACATATCATGCAGGAAAGCACGGATATTGGATAAACTCTATTGATGGAAACTCTGGAGATATCACATAATTTCTAAAACAGTATTTTATAGCCCCCAACTTTTCCAGCATTACAGCTTTTGTTTGTTAACTGTGAACATCCACGTTTCTTTATTCAGTATCACACCATCATAAAAAATGACAAAAGAATTTTGCCACCTCTGCAAGGAAGGCGGAAGGCAGTGCATCAGTGTCAAAGAATCGCAAGAATACGCAATACTTGCAACGCACCTAAAATGTGCGTCATGCGGCAAGCCACTTGCCTAATCACACCAGACTAAGGTGTCCCCAACTTTTCATTAATTACTGACTGGAACACGGAATACGGCTGTGCACCGCTTATTTGGGTGCCAGAGTTATCAGGGCCAAGTATCATAAATGTAGGAGTTGATTTTGCTCCGCTTTTTGTGGCAATATTTTTGTTGTTCTGGACTCTATTATCATATTTTCCAGAATCCACGCATTGGTTGAATTTCTCAGTGTCCAGTTCGGGTATCATTGCTGCCAAGTCCTTGAGATTCTCAGAGCGTGCCCATCCGTTATTTTCGTGTCCTTGGTTTTTGTATACAAAATCATGGTATTTCCAGTACAGACCTTGTTCGTCTGCGCAATAGCTTGCTGCGTGGGCGTCTAAGGAGTCAGCCCCAACTATTGGAAAGTCGACGTAGATGAGTTTTGCCTTACCAGTGTGGATGTATTCTTGTTCGATTAGCGGCTTTGTGTTTTGGTTCCATTTTTGACAATACGGGCACTGGTAATCGCCAAATTCAATTATTGTTACAGGTGCTGATTCAGAGCCTAAAACCGGCGATGCATTTGTAGTATCTATTGATGTTAAAGCAGGACTAAGGTTAATGCCGCCGGTTGCTGCAGCCACACCAATTATTGCCGCAATTGATACAATGATTCCAATTCCGATAAACTTTGATTTTGATTTGCTAGTCGATGTTCTTTCCTTGATTTTCTTGCTTTTTCCCACAAGACCGGTTTTTTGGTTTGCCTAAAAAACATTAGCAGTATTATGATTTTTTTGCAATGATTACATCAACCAAATAATGAAGACTGGCCCTATCATACATCTTGAGTGTCCAGGGATGAAAGCTTGGCTTTCTGGTTTGTTTTGATATTGAAAATCCGAGCTTGGTAATTTCTTTGCGAATTGTATCCTCATAGAGCGGTTCTCGAACAGACTTTACACCCCTATCAAAATCATATGGATCTGATAAGACCAGTGTTCCGTTTTTTTGAGTCTGGCCTGCAAGTAATTGTATGAGCTGCTTT
>CAYOBG010000028.1:11414-15412 GCA_964402265.1 uncultured Candidatus Nitrosotenuis sp.
GCTCAAAGAGGTTCAGGCCTAAAACCAACTCAAACTTTGTTTTACCAAATGGCTGTTCTAGTGAATCAGCTACGAAAAAATCCAAGTTCTTGTAGTGTGATTTTTTTGCCTGTATGATACCATAGTATGACTTGTCAATGCCAAATGCCAAGTCACTATTCTTTGCTAGATGTTGAGTCATCACACCAATTGAGCAGCCATGTTCTAGGGATACTTTGGAATGAAAGTCAAGTGCTTTCTTTATGGTACGATAAAATGTTGATTTGTAGTTATTTGCATAGATTCCAGCCCAGCGCTTTTCAATTATTGAGGAATCATTTGCGGTTTTGCGCACCCTTCCAAGCGTTTTTTTGATAAATGATCTCATCTTTGCCGTTTTGGTGCGTACTAGTAGTTCACCTCCAAGTCGCGGGCGATTTGAGAGATATGCCGCAAAATCATTCCACAATACGGGAATAGTACCAATAATCGGAAAGGTCAGGCCGCATCCCTTACAATACAGAAAGCCGTCTTCTATTTCAAGAGATTCTAGTAATGTTTCACATTCAAGCTTGGAGTGACACTTTACGCATCTCAAATGATCCAGGCTGAATTCATGCAAATTAGCTTTTGATCAAAGACAGATCTCATTAATACCTTAGCTAGACTTGGGAGTCCAAAACGTTACAATTTTTCCATACATGTCAATCCAGGAATTGAAAATATTGTTGCCAACTTTGAGTGCATCAATTACCATGTCTGTTTGTAGTTTGGCATAACTTACATACACATTCATTGATTCAGTCATTTCATCAAGCCAGATATTACATAATTTTCCATATGCATCTATAACATTATCATCCATGGAATATTTCCAAACATTCTGAGTTGGAGAATCTTGCTCAGGTTGTGTGTTGCCCAGTTCTTGGCCTAGCATGTCCCATTCTGATTTTTTTACACTAGGTTTGGCATCACTTAGCTGCATAGATTAGGATTACCTTGCAAATCATATAGCAACAAGGTTGTACCAAACAAACAAACCCTGTGGTACCACACCCAGTTAATGTTAAATTAACTTGCAAAATCTCAGAGAATCAATGACTGAGCTTGAGGAATTTGCAGATGCCCTATTAGATCAGATCTCAGTTGAGCTAAACGAGGAAAAAGACATTGCAAACCTTTCTGCAAGAATCTCAGAAGACCCAGACTTTAAGGTAAGATTTGATACCACTAGAGAAATTTCAGAGCGAATTCTTCCCATTCTAATGCAAAAGGTAGCAGAGTTTACTGGAATCACGCCACCTGGAGACATAAAACTAGAGTTCCCGGGACTGGAGGATCTAAAAAAGATCAAGGGAAAAAAAGTCTTTGCCATACCAGAGGTAAGAGAGTTTGTTGACAAGTTATTTGCAGCGCTTGCAAAAGAAGAGCGCCAGACCATTGCAAGTATAATCAAGGAAGACACTGCCAAGTTCTTAGTCTATTCCACGTATGCAAAAGCGTACATTTCAAAAATCTCCACTACATATGGTGATTATCTAGATGGCACCATCTATGTGAATAACTTTGTCCTGTCCAGCTATCCGCAAATCATATTGTACAAGCAGGGAAAGCCGTACGAGCTTCGATATGAGATGGTCAAGTCAGGATACATCGGTGCACTCAAAATGACCATACTAGAAGAGATAGTTCATTCCATTCAAAAAAATCTCTATGATATAAACAAGTCAGCAGTAATTGAGGTAAACAAGATAAACGAAGAGCTTGCAAAAATTATTCTAGACCTAGATGATACCACTGCAACAAAACTATCAGAGTATTTGCAGCTGCCAGACGTTCCAGCAGAATTCCCAATAGCAAAGAGGGCAAACCTGTTTTTCACGCTAAACCCTGACAACTTTATCGTAAATGTGCTAGGCCCTGATGTTATGACATTTACCAAGGTGGAAATCGACCCGACCATCTCACAGATGATACCTCAATTACTCGATATCTACCAGAGATGGCTAGCACCCATACAAAGACACCATGCGGCATTCTCAACAATGGAGGGAATGGCAGAGTTTTGCGTGCAAAACATTTTAGCAGACGATGATGATTTTGCCCAGTATTTGACTACATTCATGGGGACTGATATCTCCTCATATCAGGTAAGAAAGCACATGGGAAAGGATCTCACCCAGGCAGTCTTTGAGAAACATAACAAGGACACATTTCGCATATTGATTCAGAATCCGCCAAATACGCGCGAGCTCAAAGACCCTCAGTTATATCTAAAGAGAATCAACTAATACAATGAGTAATTCCTTTGACCCGTTTGTTGCCGAATGGGTGGCATTCTCATCTGATCCAAAGTACAACCTGGTTGAAAAATGCCTCAAGCTAGCACAAATCCTGGAATATCCAAACTTGGATGTAGAATCAAACATTGCAAAAATTAACGAAATTGCAAAATCACTCAAGGTGATGTTATCTGATGTAAAAAATCCGACATATCTGATATCGATGCTAAACGAACATCTATTCACAACACTTGGATTCCACGGAGATTCTGATGACTATTACAACCCAAAAAATAATTTCCTAAACGAGGTACTGGAAAAAAAGAGCGGCATACCAATCACACTTTCTATAATATATGTAGAAATAGCAAAGCGAATCGGCCTTGACTTGAGGATTTGCGGTTTCCCGAGCCATGTTGTAGTAAAGCACGGCGAGGAAATGATACTTGATCCGTTTGGCGGAGGAAGGCTAGTCTCTGTTGAGGATCTTGAAGATATCCTGTATCAGAATTTTGGTGAAGAGGTAGAGTTTTTGCCGGAATTCTTGGATGAGCTGCCAGAGGACAAGGTCCTAATCAGAATTATTCGCAATTTGAAAAACTCGTATGCCCAGTCATATGCGTATGAGAAGGCACTGCGATGCGCAAACATGATACTTGCAGTGGAACCGGAATCCCCAGATGAGATTCGCGACAAGGGAATCATTCTTGAGAGACTTCAGAAATACCAAGAAGCGCTAGATCATCTCAACAAGTATTTGGAAATTGCGCCGGAATCACAAGATGTTGATTTTATTTTAGAATTAATAAGAAATACCAGGGAAAAGATTAGTCAATAATTGATGTAATGTCTTGTCCTCGTTTGATTTGCGAGATTTCGTGTCTTGCCAGTTTGTTGCGCAAGGCTCGCTTTAGAATGTCTACCTCATTTCTGAGTAGTGCCACTTCGTCTTCGAGTTTGGCTACGCGCTCGTAAATTGTCTCGCCTTCAGTTGAACTCATTATATAATACACTCAGAAAAAGAGCTTAAAAATTTATGGGTGAATATTTGCTCAGCTTGCCTTACTACAAATCGAACTCTTGGTTGCATGCCGCACATTTTGCGTGCTCTGCGCCAACCTGACCTATAATGAAAATTCGACCTACAGTCTGACATTTTGGGCAGTGTCCAGTTGTGACATTTTTTGGACCGCTTTTAATTATCTTCTGAGTCTTTCGGCGTCCCATTACACAGAGGGTTTTGGAATCGTCTATTAAATTTAAGCATCAGACGCTAAAGCAGATTAGGATTGTATTGGTTTCAGGGAATAATTCCTCTTCAAAGCACCCAACTCCAATCCAAATCAGACAAACAACAGTGCTGGTTTGCGTCATTATTAATGATTTAACGGTACTAGATTTATTGCAGACCAATAAAACAACAGCATTCTTCCCAAGTACAGTTTGGGCATTTCTTTGCAGATTTACTGTTTTTACATTCTGATGGAAGACAATTACAATCTGCGCATTTTATTTGAATCATAATTCCTTGTTTGTTCCAATCAAGTCCCAGGTGTTTCCGTCGTCTGCACTGGCATAGACTTCTTGGTATCCGTCTGGTACGTATCCTGCGATGTATAGAATCTTGTTTTGAGCATCAACTGCAATGCTCATTATGGTAAGATCAGGTGAGCGGATCTCACCCCAGGTTTGCCCAAGATCTGATGATCTGGCAAGGCCATTCCCATCAGTTGAGGA
>CAYOBG010000029.1:0-10523 GCA_964402265.1 uncultured Candidatus Nitrosotenuis sp.
AGTACTGTTGCCTTTGTCCACTGTGGGACATTGGAATGGTCCATGTACCAAATTGAATCGTATCCTACTCTGTCTGCTAAAAGACAGGCAGTTAAAATTTGATCTTCTGAGAATCCCGCCCTTGCTACATTTAGGCCGTTTTGAATTCCGAACTTTAGCATCTTTTTTTGGGATCTAATCTGCGGTATTTAAGTTTAGTAAGACTTGCGAAAATCGTGATCAAAAACAAAAGAGAAAATGAAAATTTTACAGCTTGCCATCTACAATATCTTGTAGACACTGGATGACATCTTGTTTTGTCACCGGTAGTGGGTTTGGGTCTAGGTGACCTTTGTCAGTCATTACCACATCTGCTGCTTGGTCTAGTGGTGCCTTGAGTGACATTCTGTCGAATTTGAGCTTCTCAATTACCTCTTTGAATTGCTCGTAGAAAACCGACTTGTTGAATTTGTGTGCAACTGTGGTGCACGATGATAATGAGTATCCGTGGGCAACTCCTTCATTTGAGAAGACATAGGATAATGCATGACCTAGTGTTGTGGAGCAGTTACCAAATCCTATTCCTGATAGCATTGAGCCATATGGGTAGTTTTCTGGCTTGTCGTTCATTATTGCGTCGTATAGTACCTCAAATGCTTGCTTGCACATTGTTCTTGTGAACTCGTTGCCAAGCTTGGAATCATATCCTTCAGTTGCCTGCGCACATGCGTCGCACACTGAATTTTTGACTATTTGCTCTGGAGTGCCTTCCATGAAATAAGAATCCACTACTGCCTTGTCTGCCAAGAAACGGTCCTCACGTAGTAATTTTTTCTTGCCGTCAAATTTCAAAACGCAATATGTAGTCATCTCGGCCCCTGTTCCAAATGTTGTTGGGATGAGAATTTTTTCTAGTTTCATTTCAGCTGCGGAATATTTTGCGACATCAAGTGAGCTTCCGCCGCCCAAACCTATGATACATGATGGGTTCTTTGGTTTGAACTCTGCAATCACTGATTGTACAGTTTCAATTGATGGCTCTGGCTCTACCTTATCATACAGCATGTAATCCTCGATGCCCATCTTGCCAAGCCACTTTTGTGAGATTGGTGGCGGGGCAGTTGTAATTACTAGAGCATTTTTTGGATATTCTGCTTGTGATAGAGCATCTTTACCGAAATTAATTATCTTTGGAATTTTTACTGTATGCATATTTTGGGGTATTTTTTTACCTACTTATATCTTACAAGATGCGACGACTTCGCCAATCATTCTTGATGCCAAATGCGACGTGATGTCATTGATATCATGTGCGGGACAGACCTCCATGATATCTAGTCCCGTGATTCCTTTTTGCACTATTTTTTTGAGTGCATACATTGCGTCTTGGGATGACATGCCAATTGGGACTGGAACCGATACCCCTGGAGCAAAAGAAGGGTCCAGACAGTCCATATCAAATGACACGTAGACATTTTCTTTTACCGTATCCAGAATGGTCTTTGTTATGGATTTGATGCCTGATTCTGTGATATCAAATGGCGTGATTACCTGAAGCTTGTGCTTTTTGATGTTCTCAAGTTCTTCTTGCTCTGGCGTTCTAATGCCTATCTGAACACTTGATCGTATGTCGATATAGTCAAGTGAGTCTGTGATTACAGAGCCGTAATAATTCCTAGTGTGGGACACAAAGTCAGGATGTGCGTCAAAATATACCAAAGAAATAGGGCCGTGCTTTTTTGCCATCGCCTTTAAGATTGGCGTTGTATTGGAATGGTCTCCTCCGATGGAAATTGGGATTTTTGAGGAGCCCAGAATTTTTTCAAATGCTTGCGGCACCTGCCGTTTTTTGATGTTTCCAAAATCATGAACCTTTGCCTTTCCGATGCCATGGGTGGGTTGAGCTAGGCATCTCATCTTTTTCTCTACGTATACGTCGTTTGAATTTGAAATCTTTCTGATATGATCTGGTGCCTTTGATGCGCCTGAAAATATTGCATGCGAGCCAGACTCGTCTGGAATCCCAAGTATGACTAGATCAGAGTCATCAAAGGAAGAATTTACCCAACAAATTTGAATTTTTTTATCCAACTTGAAAGTAGCTTGCCTACACGAAGGTGAGAAAATAACTCTTTCTACTATTGATCCTGCGGATCTGTGCTAATCTAATAAAGAAGAATCACCACACCATCTCAGTTGATCATCTCTCCATACCACAAAGATGCAATGGCACTACTGGATGTGGCACTCTCTGGAGCAAAGCCAAAAAACTACATTACACAATATATCAAAAAGGACAGACTAGTTGCCGGCAAAAAATCATTTTACCTTTCCAAATATGACAAAATCTGGCTAGTTGCAGCTGGCAAGGCAGCTGATACGATGGCAAAATCTGCACATGGTATATTGCAAGCTGACGGTGGAATTCTAGTCATTCCGCAAAACTATGATGTGCAGTTTGCCAACAAAAAATACCATATCATTAAGGCAGGACATCCTACACCTAACAAAAACAGTGTCTTGGCTGCACAAAAGATAACACAATTCCTGCAAAATGTAGGGAAAAATGACTTAGTCATATTCCTGGTTTCAGGCGGTGCGTCTTCGCTGGTTTGCGCACCTGATGGAATATCTTTGGCTCAAAAAAAGCAGATAACGCAAAAATTACTCGAATCTGGTGCATCAATATCTGAAATAAATGCAATCCGCAAGCATCTATCCCGAGTAAAGGGGGGCAGAATTCTAGATAATCTTAGATGTGATGCAGTATCATATGTGATGTCTGATGTTGTGGGTGATGACTTGGGCTCTATTGGCTCTGGTATGGTTTATTGCGACAAATCCACGTTTTCTGACTGTCTTGGTATAATTGAGAGATATGATTTACGCAAGAAAATTCCGAAAAAAGCCATGGCTCTGCTGCGTGATGGCGCTCAGGGGGAAATTCCAGAGACCCCAAAAAAACCAATCATACCAAATGTCATTATCGCTAGTAATTCTGACTGTATTGGTATGATGGCAAAAAAGGCAAAAAGCCTTGGATATCATACCAGTGTGCTTGCACCATTAACCGGCAATGTTGAATTGGCCGCAAATAAAATTCTAAAAAAATTCTCATTTGAAAAAAAATCATGTCTTGTCTTTGGCGGTGAGACAACCGTTCAAGTGAAAGGAAAAGGCAAGGGCGGACGAAATCAAGAGCTCGTCCTTCATGTGATTCGCAAGCTACCAAAAAACGCAATCATTGTATCAATTGGCACTGATGGAATTGATGGCAACACAAAACATGCCGGCGCAATCTTTGATCATGTAATGCCAAAAAATATCGTCATGCCATACCTAAAGGACAATAACTCCAATTCATTTTTTAAAAAGTTTGGCGGACTGGTACTGACTGGGCCTACCCACACAAATCTTTTGGATGTGGGGCTGATAATGATATCATAACATTTTTGATGAAATGTTATGCGTTGACTCTATTCTCTCATATTCAAATTTCAATGAGCGCATGGTACCAAGCTGGTTGATGAATCCTTTTTTACCTTCAATTAGTGCGTCTTCTGATTTTTCATCAGATGATAAGTGACGTATCATTTCATCAGAGTCAAGTGGAATTCGTATCGTGTCACCATTTTTTATTATGAACACACCAATCCCCCAAAAAATTCCAACATGTAGTGCGATGTATTTTGATTGCATATCAGTTACTCTATCCAAATAGATGTCTGCATGATCTCGAAATTGATCAACTATACTTTGATCAGTTTTGATGGTCCAGCAGATTTTCTTTGGATTTCCGTCAGAGTAAATTGTGTGAAACAAAGTCAATCAAAAAGGCGTCTTTTGTCTATATAATTTGAATTCAAGTCTGAATAATCAATCATAAAACTAATCCATGATGCAAAAATCCTTTGTATTCTTTACAAGGATGGTCGATGAGCTAGTACAGTTCTCCGACACTGATCCTGAACTAGCAGAAGGCATCAAGTGGCTTGACGCACAGGCCCAGAAAAAAGGCATCACATTTTACGAGATGGTCTTTCAGGTCTTGTACAAGCATGACATAACAAATCGTGCACAACAGTGGCTGAACTCTAGGAACTAAATCTCAGACGCTTTTTTGAATTCTACTTTGTGTTTTCCTGGGATGATTTTGATTCTAGGCTCTATTCTTGGCTGAGATTTTTTCTTTTTTGTTTTAGTCTCTGCTTTTTTCTTTCTTGGTTTTTTGTAATCAGAATATCTTATCCAAACCATGATGTTTTTGATGTTTGGAAATCTAAATAATCATTGTCTTAGATCGATTGGCTTGTACTCGCATCCTTGAGGTCCGCAATATTTTCCAACATAGACTGCCTTTGGCCTGTACAGGACTGGTTTTGGTGCAGCTCGTGCGAACTTTTCCTCAATTACATGAGCAGTCCATCCGGCAACCCGTGATATTGCAAAGATTGGTGTGTTAAGGTCTGGCGGAATCTTTAGCATGTAATACAATGAGGCAGAATACAGGTCAACATTTGGGTAAATGTCAATTCCCTTGTGCTTTTTCATCTCGCGAATTGTAGTCTCTTCTACTGCCTCTGTGATATCAAACCATGGAGCGCCTGTTTTTTTTGCAAGCTTTCTTGATAATTCCTTTAGTACCTGCGCTCGTGGATCATACGTCTTGTATACTGCGTGACCCATTCCCATTATCTTTTCATTGTTTGCAATTCTTTCTTTGACCCATTTTTCAGCATTCTCTGCTGTTTTGATCTCTTGAAGCATTTTCATGACCTCATAGTTTGCGCCACCGTGCAGTGGTCCTGATAGAGCACCTATTGCCGCACTTACTGCTGAATACATGTGAGCACCAGTTGATGCCACCTCGCGCGCGGCAAACGTTGATGCATTAAACGTATGATCTGCATGAAGCATTAAGCAAATATCAAAAATTCTCTCTGTCTCTGCATCCGGTCTTTCACCAACTAACATGTTTAGGAAATTGGCCGCATGGGACAGTCTTGGATCTGGGTCTACGATATCCTTTCCGGTTCGTACTCGCTCCCAGCTTGCAACTATTGTTGGGGTTTTTGATATTAGCGAGATTGCACTCTGATAGTTTATCTCCTCATCATTTGCGCCCTTGTCGTCATAGTATCCAGATAGGGCAACTACAAATGCCTGCATCATTACCATTGGGTCTGCGTTTTTCTTCCAGTTTCTCATGTTTGATTGCATTTGCCTTGGCATGTCTCGGGAATCCACTAGTCTTTGCTTGAACTCGTCAAGCTGGGTCTTTGTCGGCAGGCCGTCATTTAGGAGAAGATATGTCGTTTCCTCAAAGGTAGAGTTTTTTGTTAAATCCAAAATGTCATAGCCACGATAGATTAGCTTGCCGTGCTCTCCGTCAATATCGGAAATCTTAGTGTCAGCTACTTCTATGTCGCGCAAACCAATGTTTTTTGTATCCAATTCGGCCTTTATGCTAAAAAATTACCTATTAAGTTTTGTCAGTAAATTTAGCATTTGGTCTAAACTCACAAAGCTGTTCGCTATAGGTTGATTTTTCATCAAAAGTTATGAGCCAAACTGAGCGCGACTTTATGCGACACGTGGATGGCATAGTTCTCTCCGCAACACCTGATGTTTTATCAAAAATAGCGGAAATTGACAGAAAGGCTCAGCTCTCAGGTCAGACATTTTACGATGTTTATCTGGCACTCTCTGATGAGGACAAAAAGCAAATCATAATTGCAAAAAAAGAATGATTTTTGGTTTAAATTAGGACGAAAAAAATTGCATCTGTGGTAGCTGCAAAAAAGGCAAAAACAATCAAAAAAACAAAGACCGTTTGTCTGTCCCACATGGAAGATGCAGACGGGATTAGCTCAGCTGCCCTAATCCGCGAAGCGTTTGGGGGAGAATCCGTACTAGTTGACTATCCTGGATTGATGCCTGCAGTGGAATCCCTACTAAATGATGAAAAACTGAAAACTCTATTCATTTGTGATTTAGGTCTTGCAAAAAACAACCAAGACAAGTTTGTCGAAGTATTAACTGCACTACGAAAACGCAAAGTGGCAGTAACATATATCGATCATCATGATATTGATCCTGAAATCATAAAAAGACTGGAAAAGGCCAAAGTCAAGATTTACCATGACACCAACGAATGCACCACAGTCCAAGTGTATGATGCATACAAGAAAAAACTCTCAGACCATTCTCCATTTGTTGCCACCTGCGCTGCAATCACTGATTACATGGAGGATAGGCCAAAGGGTGCAAAACTACTCCAAATCTATGACAGGCAATTTGCATTAATTTCTGCTACTGCTCTTACTTACAATATTGTAGGGCACCAAAAAGATCCTGACTATTTGTTGTACCTAGTAGAGATGCTCTCTGAATCAAAATATCCGCACGAGATTCCAAATTCGTTTGAATTTGCGCAAATTCAGGTTGGCAAGCTAGCGGAAATGATTGCCAAGGTCAAAAAATCACTAAAAACAATGAAGAATCTTGGCTACATGGAAATACTGGATGCTGGGGCATCAGGTGCAGTCAATTTTGTTTTGGGATTATCTGGCAAAGATGTGGGTGTTGCATACAAGGAACGTGTAGACCATGGAATCTATGCCGTATCAATTAGGGGCTCAAAGGCATGCAAGATTCATCTTGGCAGAATGGTGAATTCGTTGGCTGCAGAATTTGGTGGCTCTGGAGGCGGACACGACAAGGCATGCGGCGCAGTCATTCCTAAAGACAAGATCATGGCATTTGTAAAAGAGTTTAACACAAGACTGAATGAAAAATAAGCCCAAAATCGGGAACTAGTTTACAAATTTTATTACGAGCTGCGGTTGTAGTGTAGAATTCGAGCTCTCTGATGATGCAAATGCAATTCTTCCCGTGTTCTTCTCACTCGTCTTTTTGATAATCCAGCCATTGTTTGGACTTGTTCCATCTAGAATTGATTGCACGTCATTTGTTACGTCCAGTTCTATCCATCCTAGGGTGGAACTTGTTATGGTTATAGTATCTGTCGGGGTTGCCGCAAATGTGGCCCCATTCCATTTTATTTGGCAGTCTGCCTTGTTGTTTGCAATGTTTGCATCTGTGGCACAGCTCCATGTTACTCCTTGACCACTTCCCTTTGTCTTAGTTGGGGCAAACGCTGGGTTAAGCCCTGGCGGAACAAAGTTTGCACCGTTTCCTTCAGTCCACGGTGCAGTCAGTGAAAATATGCTAATTGTTCTGTCGTTAGTTTTGCCCCAGTTAGCTCCGTTGTATATGGCGTTTAATTGCAGTATTGCCTTTTCCACCTGCTTTCCTTCCTGGCCTGTTAGGTTAAATGACACAAGGCTTCGTTTGCTGCCTGATGCCTGTACCATAAGTATGGTGTTTGCACCTTCGTTGGTGTTCTTGGAAGAATGAATAAAGGAATCAGTATCTGCTGTTAGTGTTATTGTGGTTGGGATGCACTGTGTAGCACCTGCTTGTGATGTTGTACCGTCTGGACACTGTGTTTGTGATGTGGCGCCTGCGTTAGGAACAAAGAATCCTGGGCTTGCAAGAATACATGATGATTGTCCTGAGCTTGGTTGGTATGATCCTGCTAGGCACTGTGTTTGTGTAGTGGAGCCTGTAGTTGCAACAAAGTTACCCGGACTTGCAGATATGCATGATGTTTTACCTGATAGGGGTTGATATGTTCCAATGGGGCAAATTGTAACTGCTCGACCATTTACAGGGTCATTATAGTATCCTGGTGGTGCTATCTCGTTGGTTTGAAGGAGTGCTACGTCACTAACACTTGCTGATTGTCCTACTCCATCAATATAGTCATTATAGGTTGATTTCAAATCCATCCCTGCAGTGCTGACTGGGGATGCATCTGTTGGCCTGCAAATCTTTGTTGGGACTATAAAGTCGCCAGTAAAAGTACCGGCAGCTGAACCCTCCTCTATTAGTGTAAATCCAGTTTCAAATAATGATGTCTCAATTCCACCTGTTCTTAGTATTGTAGAACACACATTGCTTGTATCTTTCCAAGGAATATTTTCAAATTCTATCTCAAATAGGTTGCCAAGAGGCAGTTCGGTTGATAATATGGGCAGACCTGATCTGCCAACTGTACTGTCTGCCGGGTCTCCAGTTTTATTTACTGTGGTGTATATATCAATAAGGTCTACGTCTGTATTGAGGTCTTGATCATTTACTATGACTATCACTGTTTCTCCATTATAGTAGGTTGGTCTATCAAATAATGTGGTGCTATAGTGTGTTGGTGCATCCTCTTGGTCTGCAACTTGAGTAACTACTCCGTCTGCTCCCAAGTCGTTATAGCTGACTCTTGGAGCTGCCTCATCATCCAAATCTCTGTGAACTATGAACACTGGGTCGTCTGCAATTGTTGTGATTCCATTGTATGTCTGCGCATCAAGTATGTTGAGTTGGTTTAGCATCAAAAATTCAAGTGTGCCTGCAAAGACGCCTGTGTTATCTCCAGTTTCTTCTGCTTCTATTCTGTAAATTGAATTGTTTATTCTATCTGAGCTTATGGCGCCGTCATTGATGTACCCAAATGACATGAAATCAGCAACTATTGGCATTGTTGTGTCGGGCTCATTTATTGGGTTAAATGTAAATGCCATTCCTACCTTGTCTACGGAATTCATTCCAAACAGACTTGTTACTATGCCTGAGGAGTTCAGATTTATCATTCCCTGTGATCCTACATTATCTGCAATCTTGATTGCACGAATTGGTGTGTTCTCGTATGGGTCTGGTGGGGGTTCTGATAATATCAGTAGGTCACTTGGAGGGAAAAATTGCACCAAATACACATCAACTAGTGCAGGACCTACTGGCGGATTCAGAGATCTGATATCATAATTGAAAAAGTTGAATCCATGTAGTCGGTTTGTTGCATTTGATCTTGTGTCGTGGATTGACTCGAATAATTCTGATGTCGGTACGTTGGTGTCAATTAAAAGCGAGTTTACGCCAATTTGTGATGGCTTGCCTACAATTAGTGCTCTTGAGCTAAACTTGTCTACTTTGGTAACTGTATGTGCAGAGTTGCCAGGTGAGCCACCAAATGTTAGAATCGAGTTTTGCGCATCATAGTTGAATGTGGTAAATGTATTTGCCTGAATTGTATTTGGCATCTCAAACCCATTCTCACCTAATGTGAATGGGTCTCCAATGCGTAATGATGGAATTAATTCCACCCTTGGATCATACAAGTCCAAGTCTTCATCTTGCTTTGTGTTCTTGTTGGCATCGGCGTCAGTAATCATAACTGGTATTTCTTCTCCAGAGTTCCATTCGGAATCTGTTCGCTGAATATCAACTGTTCCAAAGTTAAATGCTGCAAGGATCGTTAGCGGAGTTTCATTGTACTCGATTGTAGCAGATTTTCCTCTTGGGGCGTTACTTGTCATCTGTAAAGTCGAAACGTCTCCATCGTCAAAGGTGCCAAAAATACCTGAATTTGACCCGATTTCAGTAATTGTAACTGGGAGGGTGTTTACTGTGTTTCTTCCACTTGTGCCAGAGCCGGCAGTCCTTGCGTCTTGTGCTAGCGTGCTTGTTGTTGGGGTGTATGTGACTTGGTTGTCGGCAGTATCTTTGATTGCTATAATGTTAGTGCCAGAGCTTTGCGAATCTACGTTAAGTAATAGTCGTCCATTGTCCTCAAACATTAGAGAACTTAATGATGCAGATAGGTCAATAACGCCGCCAAATATCCCGTCTCCATCCTGACTACCATCCTCATTGAAGACTTGGTATGATGTTGTTGCGTTTGTATAGTTCGTTTGAAAAGTCCAAGAGTCTTCATCAGTTGGATCAATGTTTAGCTGCACATCGGTAATTGTTACATGAATCTGTGAGTTTCTTGGGTATGAGGATCTGTCGAGTTGTAATCGTGCAAACTGATCAGAGGTATCAAATTTTAATGTAGTCGATTGTACCCCACCGCCTTTATTGTACTGTACTACTACGTTACCCGTGGGATTGAAATTATACAGTTGGACAAATGGCCATGCTTGACCCTTTGTGTTTTGATCAGTAAATCCGATTTGTCCAATTGGTACATTAAAAATTCCGGGATTCACCGTCTTGTTTTCTCTAACCACGTTGTTTGTTCTGAGGTCGTTTAGTGCTCCAAGTCCTGTACACTGTCCATCAATGATTGTCGTATCTCCATTAGTTCCACCGTCTACTGGTGTTGGAATCGCAATGCCGACAGTTTCTGTTACTGAGAATCCTAAAACTTCAGGACCATCGGTTCTACCACAAAATTGACCAAAGTCCAATCCTTGACCTGCCGCATTTCCTACTACTGTCTGGTCTGCAGTTTGAGCCTGTATTCTATCTGCAAAGTAGCCGTACCAGTTACCATCAAGTGCCTGAACCATTCTGAGTTTCTTACCATTGACTGTAACGTCTGGCTCACCTTTTCCGGCATCTACTGCCTTGATGTCATTATCGTTTACTACGACTTCAATTACCATTGGACCTGTGTAATAATTTTGGAACATTGGGTTTTCAGC
>CAYOBG010000029.1:10601-15050 GCA_964402265.1 uncultured Candidatus Nitrosotenuis sp.
TACCAGACTAACGACGATCTCTGGCACTCGTAATTAAATATGCCGCACCAAGTTATAAAAGAAAAAACTAATTTAATAGATTCCTACCCTGATCGCAAAATACTGTATGAGACTAGTAATTAGCTGATTTCTGCAATCATGTCTATTTCTACAGTGGAATTCAACGGAAGATTAGCTACTCCGACTGCAATTCTCGTGTGTTTTCCTGATTCCCCAAATATCTCAAATAACAAATCCGATGCAGCATTGATTACCTTTGGGTGCTCTGAGAACTCTGGGGTACAATTTACAAATCCTGAAACTCGCACAATTTTTGTGATTTTGTCTAAATTGCCCAAGTTTGCCTTTAGCTGAGCTAAAATGTTAATCATGCAAAGTCTTGCTGCTTTCTGAGCTTCCTCAATTGATTTTTCTGATGGGACTTTACCAGTGAATGATACCTTGCTGTCCTGCATTGGAATCTGTCCTGAGACAAAGGCAAGATTGCCTGATATTACAACCGGAATGTAAGAGCCAGCTGGTTTTGGAGGTGTTGGTAATGTAATGTTTAGCTGTTTTAGCTTGTCCTCGATCATGTTTTGGTGAAACATTGATCTGTTATTATTTTTGGTGCTAACCAATTGATATACAATGATCAAAACTTGTCAATTTAATACAAAACTCTAGTGTACAAAAATTCATTAACAGAGTTTAAATCGACTTTACAATTTGCGTTAAAGAATGCACTCGAAAAACGGAAAAATTCTGTTAGGATCTATTCTGGTATTATTTGCATTATCATCAACACAAGCGGCTTTTGCCCAAGAAGATATTCTAAAGGGAATCTACAATCCTACTAGTGATGCACTAAGCGCATTTGCAGTAAATGTTGCAAACAATATTCCAAAGGTGATTGCAGCAGTAATTTTACTTGTAATCGGGTTTATCGCAGGCAAAATTGTTGGAAGAGTAGTTACTAAAGTTGCAAAAAATCTTTTGCAAAAAACCCGCCAGCAGGCAGAAAATTCACAAATTTTGGACGGAATGCCTGAAAAATTTGACTCTGTACGACTGATTTCCGCTACAATTCGCTGGTTTGTCTATCTGTTCTTTATAGTAGCTGCAGTAAATGCTATGCAGTTTGAGCAGCTAACCTCTGCACTAACTAATCTGTGGCTTTGGGTTCCAAACTTACTTGCATTTGTGTTAATTATCGTAATTGGCTCTATTGTGGTAAATTTTGTCACAAAATGGGTAGAGCATCAACTATTGGAACACCACATTGGTGGACCAAAACCAATCACCACAATAGTCAAGGCAGTAATCTATGGTATTGTCTTTGCAGTAGGATTCACACAACTTGGAATTGGAGAATCAATCATTCCGATTTTGGTATCTGCGTTTTCATGGAGTATTGCAGTAGCAATCGGTGCAGCAATTGCAGTGGGATTGGGATTTGCACTAAAGGATGTAATTCCAGCTGCAATAATTGGAGCTACAAACCAGCGCTCTGTTCTCAAAGTGGGACAAAAAGTGAAAATAGGTGATGTTGTAGGTACAATTACTGCGACTCACATGTTGTATGTTATAGTGACAAATGAGAGAAATGAAAGCACTGTCATACCATCAAAAGATCTAGTCACAAAAACACTAGTTATTTTCAACTAGATTACTGGTTAATCTTTAGGTGAACCATTTCACCCTTGTGGGAATCGGAATGGTATATGATTTTTGGATGGTTCCCCTTTTGCTCCAAGTAACTCTCAATTAACATCGCCCATGGGAGAGAGTGACCAGAATTTATCTTTGATTCTAGTATGATGTTATTTGTCTTGGAATCGTACTGGACCTTGCCTGAGCAGGTCATCTCTAGTGTAGAGTTTACAATGTCTAGTATTTCTTCAAGGGATTTGTCCTTAAGTGAGATTCCTGATTTTTCCAAAAACTTGACAAAATCTACAAACTTTGATTTTGAATTCATGATGGAGTTTAGCGCAAAGCCGAGGCCGTCCTGGTTTATTGTGTTAATTATTTTGCATACGACTAGCGCTTGACTCTTTGTCATCTCAGAGAGGTTGTCGATTTTTAGCGCATCCTTCCATAGTTGTGCAAATAGTCTAGTTTGGCTTGCACCCAAAATATCAGTAGATGAAAACACTGCACCTTTTCCATTTGTGCCGTCAACTAGTAATAATTCAGTGTCATCAAAGATGAAACAGTTCTGGACAATCTCAGATGAGCGAATCTTTACACCTTCTGGTATTGTCCTAAATGATTCAGAACCAATCACAGAAACTGGAATGATTAGCTTTACTTCTAAATCTCGTCTTAAGACTGATAATAATTCCTCCTTGCATTCTGCTAGGATGCTCAGACCCCATGAATCCGCAGTGATATGGATTGATGTTTTTGCGCCATCTACCATTGTCTGCATTTGTTTTGGGACATAGTTTGCGCTGAGATGGAAATATCGCTTTTCTTCAGCACCGCGGGATTTTTTACTGTCCTCGCTGATTTTCTTCATTTTTGATACCAGGGTGTTCATTGCCTCTACTTTGTTTATCTGCTCATGGACTATCTCATCAAATGCGTCCTCTGGTGCAATGGCAGTGCACATTACTGGCTTTGATTTTGATATTATGGCAAGTTTTTTCTGCTGCAGTTTTAGTAAAACCGGGTAAACCTTGGTTCTTGGCAGTTCTGCGTGGTATGCTACCTCACTTGCAGACATGGTGCCCTTTGAGATTAAAGTGACATAGGCTCGAGCCTCATATTGTGAGAGCCCAAACTCTTCTAGGCTGACTGTGATTTCGCGCTCCTTACCCATGCAATGCTTTCTAGGATTCTTAGGTAAGACCGCTTGTCAATTTCAGTAAACAATTAGAAAAAAAGTGTAACCCTCGGGACTTGTTACCGCGGTTAATACAAAATCCGTGACACCGAGCAGATAAGTCAAACCCAGATCAGTTGATCAAGGTATGGTCGCAAGCTCTGTATTCGTAAATGATTCTGTGCATGTTTTGCCAAATCCATATGCACTAACTATCAAGCCAAGACTGGAATACTCACTATATGTCTCAGGTATAATTTTAGAAAAATTAGGACTAGAATATTCTGTACAATCCAAGGAAAATTTGCAGTTTTACTCACAAACCGATGACTATGAAAGCCTTGAGCTCAAAAAACGAATAGAGGCAGAATCTCACCTATATTCTGCAATAGAGGCAATAAAGACAGTCAAAAACACACTACTATCAGTCCAGCAAATCTCAAATCTTGCACAAAATCTTTCCCCGCTGATTTCGCTAATCCGAATGGTAAACTCGAATATTTACCATATATCTCCACAAACAAGACATGACCTAGTTGAGCTCTCGACTTCTTTGGGCAGCATTGTTATGGATTCGGGGTGTTTGATTGAAGCCAAATTCGACTTTAAGCAGACAAACCTCGAATCCAAACAAATCCTAGCTGAAGTAAATTTGATAGCAGAATCTAAAATCCGCAAGCAGTACCCTAATCTAAATTTCTAGAAAGGCATGCCATGAAGTCTTTTGAAGGCGGCTCATTTGAGCGCGATTTAGGCAAAATCAGGCAAATTTCAGGTCTGGTAAGAAAAAAGATTTTGGATTCAAACCCTGACTATACCAGTAAGATTGACAAGCTCACCCGAGAAGAGCTTGAAGACATTGATGGGGTATTGGCATTAGCAGAACAACTTTTGATAAAATATCATCACAAAAAGGAAGCATACGCATTACTAAAGGAATTTGCAGACATGATCCGAAACTGGACGGGATCACTAGGCGAGGTAAATGAGCAAATCCAAGAACTGCTAATATCTGCAAAATCATCAGTACTTGAAATAGAGACTGCCCAGACTGATGTCTCAAAAAGTCTGTCTTTTGATGAAAAGCCAGCAACACACCAAGGTACAATAAATTTAACAAAATCTGCGACAGGAGTTTACACACAGGAATACCAAGGCAAATCTCCAGTCCAATACGAGCAGGTAGTTTGAGATGAGTTTAGCCCCACAAGAATTAGAAAATAATGCAAGCAAGTATGCGTCTGACGCAATAAAACTTGACTCCCAAGGGGCACGAGGTATGGCAATTGCTAACTATCAAAAGGCAATCGACTCGTTAATGAAACTAATCCATCTGTATCCTGAAAACAAGCTAAACAAAGTTTACACTGATAGGTGCCGCGCCTATGAAAATAGGATCAAAGCCTTGCAGATGAACCACGGCGTCGATATAGAGCCCGCCGTGGATCCAAATGCAACACCTTCTGAGCAAAAGGCACAACTTGAGAAGAAAAAGGACGACGATGATTTTGATGACCTGATAATGAAGGAAAAACCAGACGTTACCTGGAAAGAGGTAATTGGACTGGATGATGCAAAAAATGCACTACGTGAATCTATAGTATATCCTACACAGCGAGCGGACTTATTCCCACTTGGAT
>CAYOBG010000030.1:0-14635 GCA_964402265.1 uncultured Candidatus Nitrosotenuis sp.
CTGAGAAGTTCATTTAGCGCATTTTTTATGGAATCTGCTGAAATCATTCGAGATAGGATCTCTTTTGATGAACTGGACCCAAGTGGCACTATCAAGTGCTGGATTTGGTTTTCGTCTAGGCCCCAAAACTTACCTCTCAAAACACTCATGATGTTGTAAAAATCAATCTCAGTTCCACACACTGCATGTACTGATTGATCAGCTGAGCTCTTTATGGCCCGCCCCAAATTCTCGTAGAAAAACTTGTCAAAAAACAGGTCTAGTATTTGGATTTGTTTTTTCTCATTGTATAACGAGTGAGCTTTTTCCACCTCTTGCGCTAGTCCGATTCCCTTTAGGGTGTTGACTGCCTCATCAAAATCTTTTGCAACTAGTGCCTTTACTATCATGTCGCGCTCTTTGATTAGTTCTTCTGCGCGAAGACTGATTGCTGATTCTATTTGTTCTTGGGTCCTGCCAAGGATTTTTCCCTTGAGGATGACCTTTAGGTCTCGCAAAATAAATTTTGTAAAATATGCAAACAAGACATTGGATCCGCCAGATGCTTGGATCATGGTGTGGTGTTGTTCTGCTTGTCTATCACGCAGTGCAAGCTCTATTTTTCCCGCAGTGATTGGTTTTGTGATTTTTGAGATAACATCACTGTATGCAGTATTTTTTAGTCTGGTTACTAGCTCATCCAAGTCACGTGATTCCGCTAATGTCTGCAAGTCTTTTTTTAGCATCAGCTTTCCCTTCATTCCACGTGCCTTGACTCCAGCATATACTAGCAATGATGCAGAACCCATCAATCGAGCTCCCAGTAGCGGCCTTAATGTTTTTTATTATAATGTAATAAATTTAACAAGAAATGGAATTTTTAGATCCATTTCACTAGGAATTATGATGTTTCCATCAATTTATTATAATTTTTAGTATATATTTTGGGCTGCAGAACTAAATAGCAAATCCTTACCTTAGTAATTATTGCAATTCCGCGAATTTCTCAATGATCTAAACCCAAAAAGCTGGACTAGACAATTTGGGAAAAATTCTATTTGGTATCTAGGGGTGATGGCGATTTTCTATCATGGAATTAGCATTGCAATAATGTATGTGGGGGACTTGCTAATTACAACTGTAATTTCTGATTATCATGCCCCATCATTTCCTGTTTCAATTGCAATGGCAGTAACGTCTGGCCCAATTGAAGAAACATTGTTTTTTGGCATACCTTATTTTTTGTCTGGTAACCCACATGCAATGCTAGTGACTGGTGTGATCTGGTCTTTGGCACACCTCTTTAGTACACAGGTTTTTTCGCTAAACGCACTGGGCTATGTTGGATTTTTAATTACGATTCCGCACATATTTTTTAGCCTGCGTACCTGGCGAAGCGGCAAGGGTTGGTTTGCAATTGCGTTTCATTCTGTATGGAATCTGGTATTTTTAATATCATACTGCTCTGCAGGCCTTCGAAATTGTTCCGTATTTGGAGAAGGAGAATACTTTACAATTGACATGTTTGCTTTGGCACTTACTGGTTCATTGTTGGCAATGACATCACTGTTATATTACAAAAACAAGATCCAACCATTCCGATTCAAAGCCGCGATGATATCCTCAATTGCGATTTTTGTGATATGTGAAATCATAATTAATCTGAAATATGCTACACTACTGTTCACTTGAACTGTTTTGATTTCTTTTTTAGCTTGTCGTAAAATTCCTTTGTGGACTCCATATACCCATCAACATTTTTCCTAATGATTGGCATCCTTCCGTACAATTCCTCCCAGATTTTCATATATTCTGGCTTTCTTACAAGCAAAAATTCCCCAATGTATAGCAGGATTTCGCGCGGTACTGTATGTGGCTCTTTGAGTGACTCTATTTCATCTTCAACTCCAGCAAAATAGTGAATGTATTTTCTGAAAAGATCCTTGGAGTTTTTCAGATTTTCCAGATCAAACTCTTCGTCTTTTAGTTCCGAGATGAAATCATCAAATCGTATCCATCTCAAAAAATGGTGCTCAAGCCTAGTCTGGATTGCCCTGTCCATTCGGTAAAAGTGGATTAATCCTAGAAGAGTTGGACCATACGGAATTTTGCGCCTGCTTTTGTCCTGACTAGAGTACACCTTGAGCCATTTGTTCTTGATCATTTGTTTAAAGTGCCTGTGAATTGTGCCTATTGGGCTTGCAGACCGGGCATTTGCGGCATAAAGTGTGAGTGGGCCCTCCTCGAGTATTGCTCTGAACAGGCTGTTCTGGGTTTTCTCATGGGTAGACCTATCCATTTCTTGCTACCTATATGATAATAATCGATATATCTATTTTTGTGGATATGTTATGCATGAAACTAGCAATACTTGCATTAATTGTGATAATAGCGACAAGTGGAATATCCTCGGCATTTGCGGCTCAGCTAAGCTGGGATACAAGAACTCCGGAAAAGGCACTTGAACCAAAATTTATTTTTCAGAGAACTGTAACTATTGACTATAACGATGGTGGAATAATTGCAGATGAGCTACAAGGAAAGAAGGAATCAGTATTTTTTGTTGCAGATGGTTCCTCGCCAGAAATTGCACAACTAATTGAAAAACTAAACAAACAACTGGAACAGTCTGGTACAACTGCGAGAATCTCTGATCTCAAAATAGATTATTCTGCACAATTGACTGGATATGACACCAATGCATCAATAGAATATGACATTATAATGATTCCCGTCATTGAAAACTTTCTAATTCAGGAATATTCGAGCAAAGGTCCATCACTATTTGATGTATCGTGGAGAGGCCTTAGTGTACACGAACCAATCATAATATCTGACTATGATATAACAAAACCGCTCTCATTATTCCAATCAAAGTTTCCACAAACATATGAGAAGATTCTTGGAACTGGAGCAGAGGGATTGCTATCAGAAAGTATTGTGGATGCGTCTGGGATACAAACACTTTCACTTGCAAAATGGCATTCTCTGTTTGATCCGACTTCGGTAGTTGTGGATGCAACAAGATACGGGTTCAAAGGAGAAGTGGTGACTACCTTTTCAATGGGTACAAGTGATATCTTCAACCCAACAAAGGAAAAAATACAAGAAGTGGAGTTTGTTGCAGACAAGCCATATCGAATATCTACATTTGAGGCTGCAGACAGTGCAGTCTTGTTCATTCCAGGCTATGCATCTGCCGGAATGCTTGGAGGCTATGAGATAATCCAGACTGGACCAAAACCTCCTTTCGGAGTAACTCCGATTACTCCAAAAGAGCAGTTTCCAATCTTTGTCATGTATGGAATGGCAGGAATGGCAGCAGCTGGTGCAGGAGGCTTTTTCTGGTGGAGCAGTAAAAAGGCCAAAAAAGAAACCAAGCTAGGTCAAACTGGGATTGATCCATCCAAGCTAAGGGGTGTGGAGACGAGCTCAGCCTCTGGAGGCTATCACACTAACCGGGGTGAGGCGCAACTAGTCGATGAGTCTGATTACACCCGAACAAAAAGCGTCTACTCTGAGCCAACAAAAAGAACAATGCCGAAAGGATGGCAAGATAAATGATCTGCAAAATGCTTTTTGTCTAGTTTTACGTAATTGTATTGTGGCAAAGGCATACGTTCTAGTTACGTGTGACAGTGGCTCAGAAGACTATGTCACGTCCTCTCTGAGATCAACTGAATCAGTCAAGATGGCAACAGGCGTGTTTGGTACATATGATATTTTGAGCAAACTAGAGGCAAAGACAGAAGACACATTACGGGACATTATAACCAAAAAAATCCGCAAGATATCTAGAATTCGCGCCACCTATACTTTGATAGTAGATGACAAAAACGCATTTGCCAAAAAAATTGAAGGAAAAGACGTTCTGGACACGTACATGTCGCAAGCATACATCTTGCTGGAATGCGAAAAAGGAAAAGAGGTCGATACCATGAATCATCTAAAGAACATTGCCGAGGTAATTGATGGAGATGTCTTGTTAAGTACACATCAGGTGATCTGCAATGTTGTAGCACCAACATACAACGACATTTCTGATATTGTGACAAAAAAGATTAGGAAACTGCCTAACATCAAGGGTACTACCACCCTAAACGTGATTGGAAACAAACCAAAATAGAATTATTCCAAAACTTCTCTGGAGCCTATCTCATTTGATATACCGTAAAGGCTGACTAGTTTTGTCAAGTCCGCCCCACTAATCTTGCAGTTGTTATGTGCAAGTTTTAGTGCGTATGGGTATCCACCAACGCTTGTCTTGTAGAGTTTGTCCAAAATCGCCTTTACCTCATTATCTGTGTGCGAATCGCCAAACAGTTCTATTTTGATTAGTGGTGTGGAATCTGAAAGCCTTGCATAGATGGATGAGATTGCTTTGTCGCGCCCAAACTCTGGGTCTACGAAAATTTTGCTAAATCCTGGGGTCTTGGTTGCATGGTTATAGTAGAAAATATCGCCCGCTTGCGAGCCAAGATCGGAAAACTGGACATTTGTGTTTGATGTTTTTGCGATAAATATGACATTGTTCTTTTTTGTAATGACTCGAACTATTGCTGGAGTAAGGCCTGACTGTCGCGTCATGAACTGTGAATACAGCGAGCCATCCATCATCACAATGTCTGCAACATCTACTGCCTTTTTGCAGACATCAACTTCCATCTCACTTGCAAGTCTTGATAGGTCGAGGCCAACTCGTCCCAAGCCCTGCCTGTGCAGATCGTCAATTATGTCGCCGTCTGATTTTATACCAACTGCCGTCACCACCCAAAGCTCCATTCCCTGAAATTTTGTGCTGTTAAAACTAGAATCAATTCCTGCCAGGGTGGCGTCTTGCTTTTTTGGCGTATATTCCACCCAGTTTTGCCTTGCGCGCTCTACAATTTGTTCAAATTTAGGCCCTTTCAAAACCGAAAGAATGTTTTCACGGTTTTTTATTGCCTCCTTGTAAACCGTGTTAAGCATAGTCTACCTTCATTTTACAAAATAAAACCCTTGGTATGAAAGGACCATTAACACAGAACTAGCTCCAAGCTGATTTACTTTTTTCTCCAATTACGGGCAGCCTTTTGGTCTGCTTTTCTTTGGTGCTTACCAGTTTTTCTTTTTACCATGGAGTGATTTTATAATGACACTAGTTAATTGTTCCTAGTTTGAATTGTTTGGCAATACACCAATAATTCATTTACCAGATGTGCGGCTTGCTATGTGTTGAAGAAAATTGGGCTTTTGGGGTGTGGGGCAATCGGCACACAAATCGCACTTGCCATTAATTCTGGCAAGATACCAGCTGAGCTTACACACATTTACGATTTTGATAGGGTAAAATCAGATGCACTAGCTGCAAAACTAGACAAAAAGCCAACCATTGTTGAAAATCCGCACCTATTATCATCAAATAACGTGGACTTGGTAGTCGAAGCGGCATCACAAGATGCGGTAAAAAATCATGCACTAAGTATCATACAAAACAGAAAAGATCTAATGATAATGAGTGTGGGCGCATTACTTGACGAGTCTGTGTTTGAAATTTTGTTTGAAGCGTGCAAGGAATTTAAGAAAAAAATCTACCTGCCGTCTGGTGCAATTGCGGGACTGGATAGTATCAAATCCGTAAAAGATGAGCTGGAATCACTTACTCTGGTCACTACAAAAAACCCAAAGGCACTAGCTGGCGCAAAATTCTTTGAGACACATGATATTGACATTACACAAATCAAAGAAAAGACTACAATATTCGAAGGTGCTGCAAAAGAAGCAGTGACCCAATTTCCTGCAAACATCAATGTGGCTGCTCTTCTAAGCCTTGCAGGCCTTGGCAGCACAAAAACCCAAGTCAGAATTGTAGCCGACCCAAACACTGACAAAAACACCCACCAAATCGAGGCAAAGGGAAAATTTGGAAAAATCACCATCCTAGTTGAGAATGTGCCGGATCCTTCAAACCCAAAGACTAGCCGGCTTGCAATACTATCTGCAATAGAGTGCCTCAGACAAGTATGCACTGATGATATCCGAATAGGCACATAATCTGGCAAAACTTGCCGTAATCTGCGCGGCTAACGTAAATTCACACTATTATCTCAGTCTTTAAATGAATATTGAAGGCAACACTATGATCGGATGCTTCAAGACAAAATCGCACAGCTAAAAAAAGAAAAAGACGTAGTCATTTTAGCTCACAATTATCAATTGCCCGAGGTGCAAGATGTCGCAGACTTTGTAGGCGACTCACTCGGATTATCAAGGCAGGCAGCAAAAACTCCACACAAAACCATAATGTTTTGCGGAGTTCATTTCATGGCGGAGACTGCCGCAATAATTTGTCCTGACAAAAAAGTACTGATTCCAGACTTGGCAGCGGGATGCTCACTTGCAGATTCAATATCAGTTGACCAGCTAAGGGACTGGAAAAAGCAGCACCCAAACGCAACCACAGTAGGATATGTCAACACTTCAGCAGAGGTAAAAGCAGAGCTTGATTATTGCTGCACATCGTCAAACGCAGTAAATGTTGTCAAGGCAATACCAAAAGACAGAGACGTCTTGTTTTTGCCTGACATGTTTTTGGGCTCGTATGTAGCAAAGATGACTGGAAGAAAAAACATGTACATCTGGGCTGGTGAATGTCATGTGCATGCCGGCATTAGATCAGATGATATCCACAAACTGCTTGACTCTCACACAAACTCAGAACTACTAGTACACCCAGAATGTAGCTGCACCTCACAAATAATGTATGACGTTGCAGTAGGGGATTACAAGGGACGCCAAGTACAGATAATGTCAACTGAAGGCATGATGAATTATGCAAAACAGTCAGCAGCACAAAACTTTGTAGTTGCAACAGAAACTGGAATCTTACACCGAATGCAACAGCAAAACCCAGACAAGAGTTTCATTCCTGCATCAAAGGGAGCGGTATGCCAATACATGAAACTGATTACACTTGAGAAGGTTTACTCGTCATTGTTAGAAGAAAAATACGAAGTCAGAGTTCCAAAGAATACTGCAGACAAGGCAAGACTAGCAATAAATCGAATGCTTGCTATTAGCTAAATCTCTAGACTAAAATCGATTGCCTGAACTGAATTTGTAATACTTCCAACTGAGATCATATCAACACCAGTTCTTGCAAATTCCTTGATGCTTCCAGCATTGATTCCGCCGGATGCCTCAAGTCTTAGGTTTTTTCTTAGGCCCATTTTTTGTAGGGTAGATATGGTTTGCCTGATTTTGGACGGGGCAAAGTTATCAAGCATTATGATTGGTGCACCATGAACTGCGGCAAGTACTGCATCTGCCTGGGTGTCGACTTCGACTTCAAATGTTCTGGCCCTTTTCTTTGCCTTTTTGATCAGCTCAACCATAGAGCCTTCGGCTGCAATGTGATTGTCTTTTATCATTATCATGTCTGATAGCGTGACTCGATGCTTTTTTCCACCCCCAATCTGGATTGCCTCCTTGTCAAAAAATCGCAATCCAGGTGCAGTCTTTCTTGTGGAATAAAGCTCAGTTTTTTTGTTGACCTTCCTAATCTGTCTGACTAGGCCTGATGTTGTAGTGGCAATTCCACTCATTCTTGATAGTAGGTTTAGTGCGGTTCTCTCACAGCTTAGAATGGATTTTGCAGTACCTGAAATCTTGAGAACTATCTGGTCTGCCTTGATTATGTTGCCGTCCTTTTTTAAAATCTGAACCTTGCATCCTTTCATTACAAATAATTCCTTTGCATGTCTTGCCCCTGCAATAACTCCTGCCTGACGAGAGACGATATTGGCCGTGATCTTTTTGTTTGAGAGAATGTTGCTAGTTATGTCGCCTTTACCGATGTCTTCTGCCAGAAATCTTGCAAGCTCTTTTTTTGTATCCAATCACACATAGGATTTTTGTGCCTAAATAGAACCTTTTCTATATGGTTTTTGTCTCGGCCAAATTACTCTGGCTTGGGATGTTGTTCCACTCGGATTTTTTTGGAATCTTGATCGTAAATGTAGTGCCCTTTCCTGGTATGCTAGATACTGATATGTCTCCACTGTGTTGCTCTATGATATTTTTACAGCTAGATAGGCCAAGACCAGTTCCTACCTGCTTTGTTGTAAATAACGGCTCAAATATTTTATCAATCATCTCCTCTGAGATTCCAACTCCTGTATCTGATACCTTGATTAGCGCATTGTTCTGCTCTATCGGATCATCAAATATTCCAATGCTTACCGTTCCCTCTTTTGACTCCATTGCCTGCACGGCATTCATGACAAGGTTGACAAAAACGATTTCAAGTTTTTCTGGATCACAAAACACGGTTCTGTCATTTTGCGGCAGCCGAATGGTGACGTTTTCTGGAACCACAACTCTCTCTACCACATCCTGCAAAATAACACATAGCGAGTAATCCTTCTTTTTGAGCGGCGACATTCTAACATAATCCATAACATCTTCTAGCTGGTGCGACATTCGGTACACTGCCCTGTCTAGTCTTGCCCACTGCTCACTGGATTTCTCATCAAGGTATTCGCCAAGCTTTAGCCTCAGAATTTTTGATGTGCTCTGTATGACACTTAGTGGATTTCTTAGGTCGTGTGCCACTCTTGCAGCAAGATTTCCTATTGCGGAGAGGCGCTCTGATCTTAAGATCTCTTGCGCCTTTCGCTCAACTTCTGCTTGGAGATAGTCGCGTTGTCGCGTGGCCTCTTCCTGCATCTCTTCAAGCTTTGCCATGTTGTCTTGGAGCTTGGTGTTTAGATCATCAGACTTTTCCTTTGCCGTTTTTAGCTCCTTAATCTTACTGATGAGAATTCGGGTTAACTCTTCGTTAGAGAATTCTTTCATGAAAAAGAACGGACTGATGTCTGACAATGTTATTTTTGTTCGTTTTATTTTTAGTAAGAGTTTGTGTGTGTTTTAATTAAACAAAATATTTTTAAGCTTTGAAGGCTGTTTATGCTACTTTTAGTGCGTATTTGCCTTTCTCAGTTATGCCTAATGTCTTGGCAATGTGCGAGTTTTGAGGATCTGCAATTAGGACAACTCCTGTCCAGTCTGGGGTGAGATCTGATGATTTGCAAACAGGACATACTTTTCCAACAAAAACACACTTGCATTTTCTGCAAGCCATTTCTTTGACCATCTATTTTTTCACTTCAACTGGCTTTTTTTCTTTCTTCTCTGGGGCGTCGCCTTCTTTACCGGATTTCTTTATCTCTTCTGCAATCCATTCCTCTGCACCCAAAAATGGCTGTCTGCATGTGATGCCGATCTTACCCATGGTTGCAGCCTTGCCAAGTGAGACTGCAGTGATTCTTGCGCGAAGAGTGGAGCCGACCTTTAGTGTTCTGTTGCTCTGCTTTGCGATAATCATGCCTGATTTTACGTCAGATTGTAAATAGTCATCCATTACCTGTGATAGGTGCAGTAAAGCATCGGTTGGACCAATTCTTACAAACGCGCCAAAGTCTGTAATGTCTACAATTTCACCTAAAACAATTTCCTGTAATTTTGGAGTAAATGTCAATGCCTCAAATTCCACTCGATGGTATGTTCCGCCGTCACCTGCAATCATTTTTCCCATCTCGTCTACTTTGGCCTCTAAGATCATGATGATATAGCCAAGTTCTGCGTTAATCATGGACTCATATTTTTCCTTGAGAATGGCAATGCCTGCCTTTTTGAGTGATGTTCCAAACATGCTTGGAGGAATTCTCACAACATCCTCTAGGGTAGATATAGAAAACAACTATGAAAAACTCCTTGAGCTGAATTTATGAATCTTTGGGTAATTTTGCAATAATTTTTGAGAATCTTGATACTGATTTGCCAATAATTGTATGATTTTTGTATTGCCAATCTTTCGATTTTCCAAAAAATAATTTCTGATTAGGAACACCTAAGATGAAATTATTTCGCAAAAATTTCGCCGTTTTGAAAATCGACCTATCTTTAAATATTGTTAATGAAATTTTTCGTGCATGGTTGGCGTAGACCAAATTCTCACAAAACTTGCAACAGTAATCGACCCAGACTTGAAAAAAGACATCGTATCGATGGGAATGATCAAGGATTTAGAACTAAACGAAGGAAATCTCAAATTTACACTGGAATTGACCACACCGGCATGTCCGTTCAATGATCAAATAGAGCAGGACGTAAGACACGCAATATCTGAAATTAGTGAACTCAAGGGCTTTGATCTAAAGGTGACTGCCAAAGTCATGGAAGGTCGCTCCCTTGATGCAGACGAGGCAATGGCTTCTGTCAAAAATATAATTGGTGTGGCAAGCGGAAAAGGCGGCGTCGGCAAATCCACAGTATCCCTAAATCTGGCACTCTCTCTTGCACAGTCTGGTGCAAAAGTAGGACTGCTTGATGCAGACATTTACGGCCCAAGTATCCCGCTTATGCTCGGAATGCAAAAAGCCTTCATGGAAGTAGACAACAACAAGCTCCAGCCCGCAGAAATAAACGGAATCAAGGTTGTGTCCTTTGGCTTTTTTGCAGAGCAAGAACACCAAGCGGCAATCTATAGAGGTCCAATCATATCTGGTATAGTAAAACAATTTCTGGTTGACACGAACTGGTCAAATCTTGATTATCTAATAGTGGATCTCCCACCTGGCACTGGTGATATTCCGCTGACTTTGGCGCAGACAATTCCAATTACCGGCATATTGGTGGTGACCACACCACAAGATGTCGCATCAAATGTTGCAACAAAGGCAATTGGGATGTTTAACAAGCTAAATGTTCCAATTATCGGTGTAATTGAAAACATGAGCTATTTTATTTGTCCAAAATGCAGCGACAAGCATTACATCTTTGGAGAAGGCGGAGCAAGAAGAATTAGTGAAAAATTCAACATTCCATTCATTGGCGAGATCCCACTCAACTCTGGTATCATGGAGGGCTCTGATAAGGGCAAGCCAGTCATTTTATCAAGTCCGACCTCGCCTTCTGCTGAGGCTATTCGTGCAGCGGCAAAAAATGTGGCAGCCCAGTGCAGTATTTTGGCAGCCAAGCTAAAAGAAGAAATGCAAGGCGCGGCAGCATAATCGTATAATTGAATCTTCCAGAGAGTCTTCGCGATGAGCTCAAAATTCCGCTAGGAATTCTGCTAAAGGACACATCAAAAGAAAACATCGCAAAACACATTCCGCAAAACTCTTACATCATAACGGTAGGGGATGCAACCACAGAAAAGATGCTCCAGTATGGGCTTGTACCTTCCCTGCAAATTGTAGATGGATTTGAAAAAAGAAGCAAGCGAATCCCACCTCAGAGCAACGCTATAAAGCTGTTCTGTGACAATCCGGCAGCACAAATCACAGATTCCAGCATTAGTACAATAAAGGAGGGATTTGCGAGCAAACCCCCAGTGCAAATTCTGGTAAATGGCGAGGAGGACCTGCTTGTAATTCCTGCTTGCATGTATGCCCCAGAAAATGCAATAGTATTGTATGGACAACCAAACCAAGGACTAGTAATAGTGCAGGTATCACAAGAAATTAGAAATAAAACAAAAGATCTATTCAATCGTATGATCTAAGGGGGTATGATGAGACGGTGGCTGTATGAAACATGATTAGACACTAAAACTCTGACCCTTTGTGATTATCAAAAAGGTATAGATTATTCCGGTATGAGACCAAATCAATGTCAAAGAATTTCTGGCATGATATCGAGACTGGCTCTGATATTCCTGAAATAATAAATGTGGTAGTGGAAATTCCAAAAGGCTCGCAAAACAAGTACGAATATGACAAAAAGCACAACATGATAAAACTCGACAGAGTACTATTCTCACCATTCCATTATCCTGGTGACTATGGAATCATACCACAGACTCTGTCCGATGATGGTGACCCACTTGATGCATTGGTACTAGTCACAAACCCAACATATCCCGGTATACTAATTGAATGCAGGCCTATTGGACTGCTCAAGCTCAAAGATCAGGGACATTCAGATGATAAGATAATCTGCGTCTCAATTAATGACCCAAGATACCTAAACACAAAGGATGTCACAGACATGGAAGAGCACCACCTAAAGGAAATGGCGCACTTTTTCCAAGTGTACAAGGACTTGGAAGGAAAAAAAGTCGAAGTCCTTGGCTGGGACTCGGCAGAGACGGCAAAAACCGTAATAATCGATGCGGTAAAAAACTACAAAAAGATTCTCAGCAAGTATTGATCTTTACACCATATTTTGCACAAGAATTGACATTGTATCATTTAGTGTAATTCCAAAATCACACTCCATGAGGCTTGATGATGACTTGCGCCTAAGCATTTTGGAAAAGTCAGGAATTTTATCCACACATCTGTCCATTCCAGAACCAAAGGTACTGCTTACATCAAAGGAAGTGCTGGAAATGCCAAAGGAGCTAACTGCCGGAAGGCGGACTACTGCATACAAGTATTATGGGGTCTCATACATGCAGCACAATCTTGTTTTCATTAATGTAAAAAAGATCCCAGACCAAAAGGCACTGGATGACACCATAGCGCATGAGCTTGTGCATCTGAGATTTCCATATCTGTCCCACGGTAAGCGATTCAACAAGCTAGTCCGTCAAGTACTCAAGGGCAAAACTTTTCCGCCATACCAAAAGAGAAAACGCTAATTTTCCCTCAATGATTTATATGCCCTAGTTTTAGGCATGCAAGTTGTAAAATGGAGCTGCCACTAGAACGACTTATACCGATTTGTGCAGCTATTGCCTCTTTTGCAGTCGCTGCAGGATTTGCGGCATGGGTTGGCAAGCAAAAGGCCGGCACCAAAGAAATGATGGAGATTTCAGATGCAGTCAAAGTCGGCGCAGCAGCTTTTCTAAGACGGGAAATGAAAATAATCATACCCATCGCAATCGGTCTTGCCATAGTAATTGGCTATTTTATCGGGTTCTCAAATGGTATAGCATTTGCAGTCGGCGCAGCATTATCTGCAGTTGCAGGAATTATCTCACTTAAAATCACAGTAAAAGCAGCTGTCCGTGCGGCAAACGCAACAGGAAGCGGAATTGGCAAGACATTTGCACTTGCCTTTAGGGGTGGAGCAACTGTAGGTCTTGCAGTTCCAGCAATGGCACTTTTAGTAATTTCATTATTGTTCATGGTATTCCCAGACCCAATCACAATTGCGGGTGTTGGTATCGGAGCAAGTCTTATTGCATTATTCATAAGAATTGGCGGAGGAATCTTCACCAAGGCAGCCGATATGGGTGCAGACTTGGTGGGAAAGGTTGAGGCAAACATCCCAGAAGACGACCCAAGAAACCCAGCAACAATTGCAGACAACGTAGGTGATAACGTAGGTGATGCAGCCGGAATGGGCTCTGATGTTTATGAATCCTATATTGTTACGGTTCTGGCATCAATTCTAATTGGCGCGCTAATTGGCATGCCAAAAATCATGGTTTACCCAATTTTGATTGGAGCATCTGGATTGATTGCATCAATCATTGGTACTGCAACAATTGGCTCAAAGAACGTCTCAGACGTGATGGGGCCGCTCAATCGCTCGTTTTATGTCTCTGCGGCAATCGCAATCGCACTTAATTTCGCATTCACGTATTTCTTTATAGGCCAAGACAAGCTATCATATGCATTATTTGGTTGCACAATAGTCGGTGTAATCTTGGTTCCAGTCATACAGAGAATTACAGACAACTATACCAACTACAAGTACAAGCCAGTCAATGATATCGCAGACTCTGCAAAGTGGGGCTATGCATCACTTACCCTGATGGGAATCATCAAGGGACTGCAGTCTACTGGACCATTCATGATTGCACTCGTTGTAGCTATAGTAATTTCATTTGCAGTCGCTGCATCTGCAGCACCTGACCCATCACAAGCATTACTCTATGGAATCTTTGGAACATCACTTACTGCAATGGCAATGCTAAGCCTGGCAGGAATTGTACTATCCATTGATGCGTTTGGCCCAATTGCGGATAACGCCGGAGGAATTGTAGAAATGACTGGAATGGGCGAGGAAAACCGCAAGGTAACAGATCAGATAGATGCAGTGGGAAACACGACAAAAGCAGTCACAAAGGGATTTGCAATCGCAAGCGCAGCACTAGCTGCACTTGCAATGATTCAGGCATTCCAGTATGAGGCAGCCAAAGTTTTTGAACATGCATTTGATTATGGATTATCAAACCCAAGTGTAGTAATTGGTCTTCTAGTTGGGGGCCTTATTCCGTTTATAATAACAGGCCAGCTAATTGGCGGCGTATCTCGAGCAGCATCTAAAATGGTGGACGAGGTTAGGCGCCAGTTCAAGGCAGATCCAGAAATTCTAACTGGAAAATCAAAACCAGATTATGCAAAATGTGTTGACATTGCTACAGTTGCCTCCTTGAGAGAATTGTGGAAGTCTGCATCGATTGCAATTGCGGCACCAATTGTTTTGGGAGTTATCCTGGGACCTCCTGCAGTTGCAGGATTACTAATGGGCGCAGTAGTTACTGGCATTTTCTTGGCGTATCACCTGGCAAACACCGGTGGCGCATGGGACAATGCCAAGAAGCTAATCGAGATGCAGGGAAGAAAGGGAAGTGAAGAGCACAAAGTCGCAGTGGTAGGGGACATCATTGGTGATCCATACAAGGATACTGCAGGACCTGCACTAAATACCGTAATCAAGC
>CAYOBG010000031.1:0-4810 GCA_964402265.1 uncultured Candidatus Nitrosotenuis sp.
AGGCAGGCTTCGCATGTTCGTGCATCATTGAGGCCAAGTTGTTCTGAGAGAGAAACTGATAACATGTTATTTCTGTTATCTGTCATACCTAATCTCTCATTGAGCGATATTGTTATAGTCTTGATTGTAGTGTCTTGTAGACCAAGTTTTTCTGATAATGATACTATCACAAAAACATCAGTTGTTACATCATCTGTAATTCCTAGGTTTTCTGAGAGTTTTACTATGTTGATTTTGACATTTGAGAGTCCTAGGTTTTCTGAGAGTGAAATGGATTGAGTTTTTGTTGTCATGTCTGAAATGCCAAGATCTTCTGTCAGTTTGATTCGTTTTCCTTTTGTGTGGAAATCAAATGCAAGCACACCCGTATTTGATAGTGTACCGCTAATTGCACTTGCTCCAGTATCAGTTGTGATTACATTTGCCCCATAGCTTGTGTATGTTCCACCGTCACCAGTGCAGGAACCACATACAACATTAAATGCAGTAATGTCTGGAGTCGTTGTTGCTCCAGTTGGCAAGTACAGTCTTATTCCTAAAAGATCAATTGCCTGTTCAGAATTTGGATTGTGTTGAACTTCAATGAAATGAGTTGCTCCAGAATCTACAGTCATTGCTCCCACAGGAGTTGCAGGGAACACACTTCCACTAGCAGTATTGTTTTCAAATGCTGTTAAAGATGAAGTGGTATCATAGACTAGTCTTGCTCTGCTTCCGGCTGGGAACCAATCAAAGTCCACAGGTCGTCCATAAAATGTATCAGTACTAAGATCAATGCTTTGAGTAATAGTCCAAGTCGTTCCACCATTATTTGGGAAATATGCCGCGCCAACATCGTTTGCATTATCAGCATAAACTGCTTGCATGTCATCAGTTGCTGGATCTGCCTTTAGTCTGATCCATACAACATCGTGGCTTACTGATGCTTGTTCATCAAACGCTGTTAAAGTAGTCCAAGAGCCAGAAGCCCATCTTGCGCTAGCAATACTTCCAGCAGTGCCAGTTCCCGACATTATAATTGCATAAGAACCATCAGATGCGTATTCTACGGCCACCGGATCTCGTGTTACTGCAGGCGATGTAGCATAGCTTGTTGATATTTCGTTTCTATTTCCCCAAGAGTTTCCATTCCAGACAAATCCGTTTGTGTCTTGGTCACTTGCAATACCAACCAGTACTATTTCTTGACTAGTACGTATTGGATTTCTTGCCAAGTCTAGTGAATAATATGAAAGTCCAGTTGCGGTACTACTATCATCGTTAATGTATAATTCAGAGCTCCAGACTCTGGTGTCATTTGTTAGTATTCTATAACCAATATCGCGTGTGTTATCAGTACCATCTGTAACACCGTACACAAGAATTGCATCTCCTGAGCTTGTCTCAAATTCTACATCAAATGCTTCTGCACCGTTAGCAGTCTGAGTACCTACATTTTGTGTAAGTGACCAGTTGGATGACTTGGAGCAGTTTCCATCACATGTATAGGCATCGAGGTTATTGTCTACGCTTCGTGTTACTAGTATTACTCTATCAGAAACTGGTGAATATCTCAAAGTCATGTTTAGGATTGGACTGCCAGTACTAGCGAGCTCTACCTGACTGCTCCATGATCCTGAACCAGTAGAATTGAAGAGTCTGATTTTTGGCGAGTTTACTGTATTGGTACCATCATTGGATCTATATGCAATGATTCCTTCTTCTAAGGAAAGTGTTGCAGGATCCGCTGCAACATACCAGTTTCTTGCTTCTGTGAATATCGATGAACCGTTGTCAATTTCTAATTTGCCTAATGCATACAGATATGGGAACTCTAATGGAGTGGAGTAACTGTATGATACTGATGTCTTTGAATCAACTAGATCTTTATTCCAAGTTATTATCTTGGTTCCATTGATTTCGGTGATTGTACCATCAGTGATTACATCAAACACATCTGGCATATATTCACGAATTTGAACCGGTCCTGAACCAACAAATGATTCAATGTTTATTGTAACATCAAATGAGTTTGGATTTGTTATGGGATCAATTTTGCTTTGTGCAGTTCTTATGATATCGTAATCATAATTTTGCTTTACCGTAAAGTAGGTTGAGAACTTTGTCTGGCCATCTGGTGTCTGGGCTGTGATGTTAATTGTGTGGTTTCCTTCCAGTGTTGTGGAATAGTTTGCATCATAAAGTCCACATTCTTGGTTTTTGGTGATTCCGTTACCTAATGACATTGTAGTATTTTGAAGACTAGGGTCAGAGATTGTCATTGATATGTTAGAGTCACATACTGGATGTCCAAGACCATCCAATACGACAATCACTAGTTCGGCTGTTTCTCCTGGAGTATAGATGCTCTTTTTGCTGTTTACTGATACAAGTCCCCAAGCAAATTCATTTTCAAGCACAAATTCTTGCCCATCAACCATCAAGGTTGTCTTGACGTGGTAAATTCCAGGCTTTGTTGCAGCACTTGGTGAAAGTTTGATATTGAATTTACCATCCCTAATTTTTTCGAAGTGTGCTATGGTATCAACTGCAGCACCTGAACTATCAAACACGTCAGTAGTTATGGTTTGGTTGTATTCCTGCCACATTTGGTCCTGTACCTGAATTGGTCCTGTGGAATTGTCTGCGCTCAATTCAGCAAGACTTTCTGCAAGATTGTTGATTTGTTGGCCTTCTTGAGAAAGACCAGATTCTGTTGCGTTTGTTCCAATGTGTTTTAGCTCAGATGACAATGATTCGAGTTCTGAGATTATTTCAGATGCGACTTGTTTATTTTCTGTATAGTTTTGTTTTAGTATGTTAAATTTTTCTTTGAGTACTTTGATCTGATTCTTTGCTTTTGCGACTTGTTTGAGTGTGTTTAGATCTTGCACGGCTTCAAATGTGTTAGAGTCATCTGCATGTGCCTGTGGTATAAAGAAACCGATCAGATAGTTTATTGGTGAAATTTCGGTTCCATTTGAGTTCTGTTCCAGAATGGTTTCTGTACTGTTTGTTTGCGGTGTGATTTGTTCGGTAGAGTTTGTTTGTGAGGTTGATGATACAGTAGAGTTTGTATTTATTTGATCGTTGTTTGTCTGCTTTTCGTTTGATTCTTGTTGAATTGCATCAATGTCTTCAATATTGATTTCCTCTGCATTATCAGCTAATTCTTCTTCAGTGTCAGAAAGGCTTTGTTCTGTTTGTTGCAACAGTATGGCTAGTTCATTTTGCATCTCAGACAGTTCTTTTAGCATTACATCGTTTTCATCATAATATTGTAAGCTAAGCTCAACATCTTCATTGATAGAATAACCATCTTTTGTGGTATCAAGTGTTGGATTTATTTTGAGATTAATTTCTGGAAGTGAGGTTATGTTTACAAAGACTCGGTTTTCTAGTTCTGCAATATCAACAATTCCAAGAGAATCAACAAGAGTGATCTCTATTTGTTGTGCAACTCGGACTACGTATAGTTGCTTTATTTCATCTGCAGATAATGCTGTTCCATACACATATGGCTCTTCAATTGTTCCTGCAAACTTGTTTGATAGTTGTGATTCTCCTCGTGATGTTGACTGATATGCTCCAATTACAATGTCTGAATCAGTGCTAGCTACCTCTGCTGGTGTGGTAACCAGATCACCTTCAGATATAATGAATTTGTCTGGTAATGTAGACTGTGATTGAAGAGTTCCGTTTAGATATAGAGATATTTTTGTTCCGTTGATTACCGCTGCAATGTGTGAGAGGCTTTGTACCTTATCCACTCCTTGAACTTCAGTCCATCTAATTCCGTCAAATACTGCAAATTTGCCTGTGTGTTGCGGATCAATTGCATTATTCAGTGACAAGACAAATGATTTTTCTTTTGCAACTACTGTCATTTCGTCTGATCCTGCATCGTAGACAGGTGTCAACCAAGCAACAATAGTCATTTGACTAGTAGTTTGGTTTGACGGTACTAGAACAAATTCTGTTGCGTTTGTGTTTAGTGTTCCATTTAGACTAGTGTTGTTTAACAAGTTAATCGGTTGGATTACTACTGTTTGGTTGATTTGGTTTACTACAGATTTTGCTAGGATTAGTGGTAATGTTTGTGTATAAATTGTAGAAATTTCTTCTGCGGTAAGATATTTGTCATAGATTTGGATTTGATCCAAGCTTCCAGAGAAGATACTTTCTCCAGTGTCTACAGTACGAGAATCAAGTGCTGCACCAATCACGACGTCTGATTCAGAGTGTGATACCTCCGGAACTACTTGCTGAATTGTTCCTGAATTACTAACGGATGATACGCTTATTGTTTTTGCGGTGTTTGATATTGTACCATTTGTGTATATTGCAATGTCTGTTCCATTGAATGTAGCCGCAAGATGAGACCAGTCTTCGCCTATTTGACTAGTGGTTTGAACCTGGTGCCATCTGATTCCATCAAATACTGAGAAGATGGCGGTTCGTGCTGGGAAGAGATTGTTGTTTAACGTGAGCTCAAATGCATTCTGTTTTGATATTATGGTCATAACAGAAGCAGCGTTTGCATAATCTGGTTTTATCCAAGCGGTGATTGATAGTCCAGTTACATTTGCGGTTTGGGTACCATTTGATTTGATAAAACCACCATCCAGTGTGATTCCTGTTTGGTTTAGCTGAACGTCTCCTACAAACTGCGATCCATTAACTATGTTGTTGAAGCTCCAAGATTGGGTCGGTGTCTGGATTGTAGAATTAGTTATGGTGGAATTGGTGACGGTTTGGGTGGCGTTGGATGGAGCTGTTATGGTGGAATTGGTGACGGTTTGGGTGGCGTTGGATGGAGCTGTTATGGTGG
>CAYOBG010000031.1:4910-5075 GCA_964402265.1 uncultured Candidatus Nitrosotenuis sp.
AATCAACATTAGTAGAGTTAGAAATAAGTTGTTCCATATTGGTTGATTCGTCGCTAATAGATGAAGATTCTGTCTGTTCCACAGGCTGCATGTCTGACCCATATACAGTGGAGTTAGTGTCAGTCTCTGCATGAGCATAATACGAATTTGAGATGGATAATGGAG
>CAYOBG010000031.1:5175-14555 GCA_964402265.1 uncultured Candidatus Nitrosotenuis sp.
GAGTTAGTGTCAGTCTCTGCATGAGCATAATACGAATTTGAGATGGATAATGGAGTGATTACGGCTGATGATACTAACAATGATATAAAAACAAATGATAAAACTCTGTTATAATTTTGAATTTTTGCTTTTGGATCTTCTGATCTAATAATGACAATAAATGCCGCAAAGGCGAACAGGATGAGTACAGGGCCAGATGGCTGTAGAGCTGTACCAGTAACAGATGATATAGTGTTCCTTATATTATAGAAAATTTCCAGATTTGTTTCAGGTATCTGTTGATTAGCTGATACTAATGGTAAAACTAAAAATTGATCAAGTAGTTTTTGGTCAAAATTAATGAAAAGAAAATCATTTACTTGATCTGATAGATAATCAGATATACTATGGTATACCTGCATACTAGTATCATCATACACTGGAAGACCAAGACCATCATCTAGTAGGTATCTCCTATCATTAAATATTCGTTGTAGAACCGCTTGGTTGTTGTCATGCTTTATCAGAACAATACTATTGCCATCATATTTTGTATTTGAAAACATCATACCCTCTTGTAAAATCAAATTTCGAGCTACAGTTGGCGACTTGTGTAAGAGGACAACAACTTCTCGGTTTTTGATCATTGTTGAAGTTTCATCGAGTGACAGTACAGTGTTAAGTAACGAGGTAGGCGATTTGATTTGTTGGTCTAAGCTTGTCGGTTTTATAATTTCCTGATTTTCTAATTTTTCACTTATTCCATATGAAGTCGAACATGATGAGACTAGAAGAATTAAAACTAAAGTTGCAGAAAGTAATTTCAGATTATTCAAATTTTTCACTCCAGGTTTTTTGAAAACTTCAGATCTGATTTTTGAAAATACTGTACAGTTTGTACTAGAAAATCAGCAAATGATAGCTCAATTTGTCTTGACATTTACAGTGATTGATCAGCAAAAAATTGAGATAAGCTCTGAGGAAATTTGAGAAAAAAGCTCGTGCCACTATGGCAAAACCATGTTAATGCAGTACCAGAATGGTTTTGTGGTTTTTGATCTGAGATCTAGGAAAATTTTTGCTGATCAAAAATTTTTTTGGTTTTAATCACGTTTAACTAAAAATTTATTTTGTTAAAATTCTAAATGGCAAACTTTATTTTTGATTTTTAATACACGTAGTTTGTTTTCTAATCTATTTGCATTACCAGAAGTAAAAATTGTCAGTGTATTTCTTTTCATTGAATGAAAATTTTTCTTTTTTATAATTTGTTCTGCAACAGATACAGCTGGATCTAAAAATAAAATATGTGGGAACATCTCTTGTAGCATTAAGCCAAGAAATGGCAGATGAGTACTAGATAGTGTTGCAACATCAATTCTTTTAGAAGAAAGTGTGGAAGACAAAACATTTTTTATTTTATTTTTACAAAATTGTGAATTGTTTAGGAATTTTCCTGACTCGACAAGATCAATTAGTTCTGTTGCATCAATTTTTGTAACTAAAACATTTGTGGGAATTTTTCTATTAACATAGTTATCAAGTTCCTTACTCTTTATTGTTACCATAGTTCCAAGTATTGCAATTGAATTTGTTTTTGTTCTCTTTATTGCAGCCTCTAGTGGGGGTGTCACCCCTACAATGGCCTTATTCACAAATAAATCTGGAAATAATATTGTGGGTGTATTTGAGCCCACAACTATGACATCAGGATTGAACTGTTTCTGCAATAATTGTATTGTAGATTCAATTATTTGTTTAAGTTCTTTCTTAGTTTTTGTCCCGTATGGATAGTGTTTCTGATCAGCAAAATAGATAATCTCTGCCTTTGTGATTTTACGAATTGCCTGTATTATGGATAAAGATCCTAAACCAGAATCAAATACAACAATCTTCCCCATGACACCCATCTACTCCTTAGTGATTTACGTTTTGTTAGCTAAATTTACTCAACAGTTGATTATAATGCACTATGTCAATTAAGAATCAAATCCTAAATGGTTGCGCATGACCGGCTTCGAGAAAAATTGGGCACGTCAGGAAACTGCAAGTGTGGCAGACAAACTTCGAGACTCTGTCAAGCCACAGGGAGCATTGAAACCAAGAATTCAAACCGCAGTCAACAAACTGCAATTGCAAATCTCAAAAATGGATTCAATGTTAAACAAGTTGCACGAACGTGACGCTCAACTATTCAAACGAATCGTATCTGCTATGCAACAGCATGACACAAGCGCAAGTCGCGTCTTATCAAATGAACTAGCTGAAATACGCAAAGTCACAAAGATGCTAGGCAATGCGAGAATGGCACTAGAACAAGTACAATTGCGCCTCACCACAATACATGATCTTGGTGATGCAATGGTAGCAATAGGTCCAGCAATGTCGACTATGAAAGGCCTCAAGTCGTCACTTGGACGATTCATGCCAGAAGCAGATGCAGAGCTTAACTCCATGACACAGACACTCAGCGGTTTAATGATGGACTCGCTCGCAGGCGATGCATTCAGTGTTGGATCTGATATTTCAAGCGAAGAAACAGAGAAAATACTACAAGAAGCATCAGCAGTTGCAGAACAGCAAATAGGGGACAGATTTCCATCAGTTCCCTCTCCTTCAGGACTTTCGTCCCAATCAAGCTCCTCAACTTACGAGTAAAGTTTGACGACGAAATTCTTTTTGTTTCTTTAATTATTCGCGCATAGTTTTTTTGCCTGCACAAAAACATCATTCCATTGCTTCCACAGTAACCTACCTGTCTGAGTGTTCTGTCTGCTAGGATGATAGCTGCATAATATAGAACAATTTTCTAGAGGTATGATGTTTCCATGAGAGAATTTTGCCTTTTTTATGGCTAAAATCTTGCATACTGCATCAAATGCAATTCTGCCTAGACATACAATGACACGCACGTTTTGCAGGTATGTGATCTCTTTTTCCAGATATCCGGAACAGTTTTCCATCTCTTGTTTCGTTGGTTTGTTGTCTGGCGGTGCACATCTAACTGCAGCTGTAATATAGCAATTAATCAAAGAAAACCCATCATCTATTTCTTGGCTGGTAGGTTTTGTAGCTAATCCATTATTGAACAATACCTTTGCCACCCAGTCTCCCGAGCTGTCTCCAGTAAACATCCTGCCTGTTCTATTGCCTCCATGTGCTGCAGGAGCCAGACCAACAATCAAAATCTGACCTTTAGGATCGCCAAAGCTAGGTAGTGGTTTTCCCCAATATTTCTCAGTAGAAAATCTCCTGACTTTGTTCTTTGAAACCTCTTGTATGTACGAATAAAGTCTTGGACATTTCTTACATTGGATGATTTTTCTATTAAGAACCTGTATGAACAGGCGTGTCTTTGGCATTTATGATTATAGTGTATGATGCCAGATGTTTGAACGTAGTTTTCTTGTCATTATGATCACAAGACCAATCATTGGCAACAACATTATCACAGGAAGATCAAATTCTGGTAAGGATTTATCTGGTGAGTAGATCTCTCCCCAGCTACCAGGATCTTGCATCAGGGATGAATCACTTTCTGGATACATGTATAGTTTATTCATGTTTTTATCATATACTTCAAAATAAAACCCGTAAACAGAGTTTCTTCCTATAAGATCAGTTGGAATTCGAAACTCATATCCGGGGTGAGGTACACCTGAATACCTATCGCTACTATCAGATGAAATACTTATTCCCATATATTCAGGATGATTTTGAATTTGCTTGAAATTTGTTGTATCGCCTTGATATGTATGCCCAAGTCCAGAGCCTAAAACAGCATCAAAACAATAGTCATTACCATCAGGAACCAGACTTTTATCGTTGCCAATATCAAAGCAGATAGTTGCTCTATCCTCCCCCTCATCAGTTACCTCATCACTTATCATATCAATGAAGACATACACGTATTCTCCTTGATGCGCAGTACGTAGAATTACAAGTGTGTTTCCATCATCAAAGTAATAGTTATTCAGACTACTTTGTTTCCATTCTGTATCAAAAGACCATTTGCCATCAAATTGGACTTCACTCATTTTACCAGAATATGTGATCGGTATCTGTTCATATGCAAGTATGGATGGAAATCCAAACAAAATCAAAAAAATGACTAGAAATAGAGATTTTTTCACAATTTTGTTTTGTCTGACCAAGATAAAAAATCAATTGTGCGTAGAATTCTAGATCGTAATACACATGGTTCTGATTAGAGGATAAAGGAACCAAAAATCATTATAAAAAGACCATTTTGGAGCTATTTGTCAAAAAAAAATTCCATCATTTCTATATACCCAATTTAACTCCTAAGATCAATGAAAAATAATACAAGTATCGCGATACTTGGAATCGCCTTAGCCATAGTAGGTGGCATGTTTGCAGCAAATGCATCTGGCTTGATTGGATTCAAATCAACAGATAGCAAAGCGCAAACTGGTGCCTATATGACAGGTCACGTTGAAACAATTCTGAGAGATGCTGACGGGAACATCAAAGAATACAGACAATCAGACAACCTGATTACAAACACTGGTGAAAACTGTGTATTGAAACTCTTGTTCCAAGATGATGGTTCGGGTGGAGGACTAGGTTCTGGTACAGGAACTACTTATTGTACAGGATCATTGAACTCGCCATGGCATGTTATTGCTTTGGGTACTGGTTCAACAGCTGTTAACGGTACAAACTATGTTCTTGTTTCTGAAACATCAGCAACAGGACTTGGAAGAGCAGTTGCAACAACAAAAACATGGAACAACTCTACTGCACAAGCATCTACAGGTAATGCAAATATTGTAATGGCGAAAACATTTACCAATACCAGTGGTGGTACAGTAACTGTATCAGAATCTGGTTTGTTCAACAGTACAACCATTGCAGGAAGCGGAATGTTTGCAAGACAGACGTTCAGCGGAATTGCAGTCAACAACAATGACTCCCTAACAGTACAATGGACTGTTAGCGTAGGCGGTACAAGCTACACACTACAACAATTCAGTTAGTCAAATACGACTAAACTTTTTCTTTTTTATTTTTAGAATTTACTGCTTGCTAGCTTTTCTATATCCATGACTGAATGTTTTATCATATAGTTTGGAGTATTCGTATGATTTTGGCTCTATCACATCACCAATTATTACAATTGCAGTTCGAGTAATTTTTTCTGCCCAGACTTTTTTTGTAATATCTTGTAAAGTGCCAGTTATGATTTTTTGGTCAGGCCAGCTTGCCCTGTAAACTATAGCAGCTGGAGTGGATTGAGGATAACCACCTTTGATTACCTCTTTTACTATATCAGAGAGTAAATGCACGCTCAAGTAAAACACCATCGTGGATTTGTGTCGAGCAAGCTCTGAAATTCTCTCTGCTGATGGAACCTTGGTACGCTTTTCTGCACGGGTAATGATAATTGACTGGGTCACACCAGGTAAAGTAAGCTGAATCCCTAGTGCTGCAGAGGCAGCCAGAAATGAAGTAATTCCAGGAACCACTACACATTCAATTCCCTCTTTTTTGAGATTATCCGTTTGTTCTCGTATAGTACTAAACACTGCAGGATCCCCATCGTGTAGTCGTATGACGAGTTTTTTCTTTAGCGCGCCATTTTTTAGAATATCAAATATTTCTTCCCGTACAAGCTTTGCAGCATCATATAGCTTTGCCTTTTTGCACAGCTTCATTATCTCATCTGGAATCAAAGACCCAGAATACACCACGACGTCTGCTTTTTGCAATAATTTTTTTGCCTTGACTGTTATGAGATCTGGGTCTCCAGGTCCGCACCCAACAAAGTAAACCTTAGACACGTTTTACCACCATTATGGAAAAATATTTTGTAGTCATCGTACTTTCATTTACCTCTCCAAGCTTCATTTTCCGTACAATTTCATTTGGTGTTCCAAGATCTTGGCCTATTGCAAATATGGAATCATCAGAGAATCCAGATTCTTTTAATAATTTTATGACTTGATCAAAATATCTGCCGTCCTTGAGAAATATCATGGTATCACAGTTCTTTGCAGTCTCTTTTACTCTGGATAAATCATAGCATGATGGTATGACTGCCAAGGTCTCTGCTCCTTCTGCCAGACTGATTCCCACTTTTGATGCAAATGTAAACATGGATACAATACCCGGTATAACATTGATCTTGATTTGCGAATATTTTGTTTGTAATTCTCTGTGCAGGTAAATCCAGGTGCTATACAGATATGGGTCACCCACTGTCAGGTATACTACTTTTTTTCCCTCAAGCACTTTACCTGCCAAGATGCGCGTGTTTTTCTCCCATGTTGATTCCAAAGTGTCTTTATCTTTTACCATTGGAAAAACTAGATTTACGATTTCAGGCATTTTTGATTTGTCCAGTAGTGATTCCACCACGGATAACGCAATGCTTGGCTTGTCCTCTTTTGCAGTAGGGCATGCAATGACTTCGGCATCTTGTATTGCCTTTACTCCCTTTACTGTTAACAATTCGGGATCGCCAGGCCCGCATCCAACACAAATCAAATCATGCATGTTAGACCAAAAAATTTTCCTAGTTAAAAGCGAATCTAGTTTTTTGTTGCAGCAATTATTGTCACTGGATTTCTTGCAAGCATCATGGTACCGGTTGTAGTCTTTTTGCTTTTTGATATGGTAACCTGCGTGATATCAACATCAGAAAAGCCTAGCTTGTATATTACATCCAGAACTGCATAGAGCGTTTCTATTAGTATGATACCGATTACGATTCTTGCCCCAGGCTTTAGTTTGTCACGACATAGTGTGAGGATATCTTTAGTATCCCCACCTGTTCCACCAATGAATATTGCATCTGCCATTGGGAGGCCTGTAATTTTCTGCTTTGCATCACCCAGTATGAGCTCAACATTTGATACGCCAAATTTGTCCAAGTTTTTCTTGGTCAGCTCTGTTGCGTTTGGGTCAACATCAATTGCATAGATTTTTCCCTGGGTGCCAATCTGGAGGCCTGCCTCTACTGTTATAGAGCCACTGCCGCATCCAATGTCATAGACTAGGTTTCCCGGCACGAGTCTTGCCTTGCTTATCTGTATGACACGGACTTCTTCTTTTGTAATTGGTACGTCTTCTGTTCTATCAAATTTTTCGTCTGGGATTCCCGGGGTCTTGTAATTCCACATGTTAAAGCGGATTTGGTATTACGCCAGATGCCGGCAGGTGTACTAGTGTGTAGGATAATATCCACATAAACAGATACAAAAACACATAGCTGCCAATTCCGGTAGTTACAATTTTTTTCCTATCAGAGTGCGGCAGACCGATTTTCATGCCCTTGCCAATAATAGCTGAAACGATAAAGAGTATTATCATAAATCCAATTGACGCCCATCTCCTTTCCTCGCCCTCAATTGGCTCGAACAAAAATGTGGCAGCCACACCTCCTAGTGCTGCTATTCCTATTCTTATCCAGAATAGTTTGTCAAGCATCTTTTTTCTTCTTGCAATATCATCTTGGCTGTCAACCGGTGGCGCAACCTCTGGAGTTTCGTTGTTTTCAGGCTCTTCCGGGTTTGGCGCCTTTTTCTTTGGATGTTTCAATGAAATTTCTAAGGTGACTCTATTGTGTCCTGTTTAAAATGTTTAGTCACTCACTCAGTTCATTAGTAAGGGTCTGCTTGCGATAATTGGTGAGCTGTTGTGGGACTAGCGGGAATAGAGTTGTCATTTCTTGTCAAGGAGATATCAAGCCAGACTGTCGGATATTACGTAAATAACATTTATTCAATAAACCAAAACAGTGTCCTATTCAAGTTACACCACCCGGAAAAGCCAGACCTATTTTTGGTAATATCCTCAATTGGAATGTGGTTTACCTCAATCAAAATTGAGGCATTAGAAGAAAACAAGATGGTAAAGCGACTGCGAGATGATCTTTTGCGGTTAAAGCTAGTCAAGGTGGAGCAAATTGGAGTTGAGCGAATCGCATATCTGACATTTTCTGGATTCGACAAGGAATCTGTACTGATTTGCGAATTTTTCGGCGATGGAAACATTTTGCTTTGCAACAAGGATCTAAAGGTTCTGGCATTATTGCATTCAATAGAAGTAAGACATCGAGAGCTGCACGTTGGTAGCACCTATGTCCCTCCACCACTAAAGGGCGTCAACATTTTTGAGATATCCAAGGAGAATTTTTCAGAGCTCAAGACAATTTCTGCACCCATTGCAAAGTGGTTTGGCAGAACCTTTGGCCTGCCGACAAAGTATGCAGAGGAAATACTGCGGACAGCTAACGTTGATTTTGATCTAACAGGTGATTCCATAACAGAATCCAACATTGACGATATTGTTTTGGCCTCAAAGACACTAGTAAACAGAATAGTCTCAGGGGATCACGCCCCGGTCATAGTAACCAGGGAGAACAGTTTTGATGTGTATCCTATTATGGTTACACTGCCAGGTTCAGAATACGAGGAGATTCCAAGTTTTATGGAAGGCTTGGACAGGGTGTTTTCCAAGGTTTTGCTGGAAAAGGGCAAGGAAACAAGGTCTGGCTCACTGGACAAGAAAATTGCCGACCTCCAGTCCAGAATTGATGAGCAGGGAAAGGCAATCGCACTAGTAAAGGAGAGAGCAGAAAAAATATCCAATGTAGCAAAATTGATTTTCACTTTTTCATCTAGAGGAATAACTAGCATAACTGATCCTGCAGCAGCTGAAATCCTAAAATCGCAAAATGCAGAGCTGGTAAAGGAGCGTGGCGTTCCATTTCTTAAGATTAATGATGAGAAGGTACAGATTCGCCCAGAGACATCATTTCCTGCAATTGCATCCACATTATTTGATGAGGCAAAAAAGCAGACTGGTGCAATAGAGTCAATCGAGTCACTTCGAAGAAAAAACCAAAAAGACATTGAGAAGCTAAAATCACAATCACAGGAATCAAAAAAGGCCGTATTCTTTACGGAATTTAAGAAAAAGGAATGGTTTGAGAGATACAGGTGGTTTTACACATCTGACGGCCTGCTAGCAATCGGCGGACGAGATTCCTCGTCAAACTCTGCCATCATTCGAAAGCAGCTTGGAAAAAACGACAAGGTCTTTCATGCAGAAATATTTGGCTCGCCGTTTTTTATCGTAAAAGACGTTCCGGAATCACTCCCGTTTGACTCGTTAAATGAGGTGGCAAGTGCAACTGTTTGTTTTAGTCGTGCATGGCGAGAGGCAATGTATGGCATGAGTGCATACTGGATTAATCCAGATCAGGTCAAAAAGGCGGCACCTAGCGGCCAGTTCCTATCAAGAGGATCTTTTGCGTTAGAAGGCCATAAAAATTTCATAAAGGTTCCTGGCTTGCGCCTGGCAGTGGGCATACTATACCATGACGAGCGATACATCATAATGTGCGGCCCGCCAGAGCCTGTCAAAAAGATCTG
>CAYOBG010000032.1:0-13756 GCA_964402265.1 uncultured Candidatus Nitrosotenuis sp.
AAATAGAGGTTCCCGTATTGTGTGGTGGCGCTGCAATCAACTCGAACTATATCAACAGAATAGCAAAGGACGGCGGCATTTATCCGCACGGAGTGTTTTACTGCAAGACAATGTTTGACGGTCTAAAAACAATGGACAGACTGGTATCACCAGAGCGAGAAAAATTCGTACAGGAATGGAAAGGAAAAGTTGAGAGCTGGAAGGAATCCAAAATAGTAAAATCTGAAGAACCGCTGCCCCATTCCGGAATAAAGCCGGTGAGCCCACCAGTTGTGCAAAATTTGGGAAAAACCATTCGACTAAATTCCAAGGACTTGGATTTAGAGCAAATCTGGAAGTACCTATCCAAGAAATCACTCTTTGTGTTATCATGGGGCTTGCGAGGCAGAGGAATTGAAAACCCGGAAGAGGAAGGTGAAAAGCTGCTTGCAGAATGGAAGAGTAAGGTCCTAAAGGAAAAACTCTTTGAGCCAAGTGCAGTGTATGGCTATTTTAGCTGTCATAACAAGGACGGCAAGCTGGTAGTGGATTCACCAAATGGTGAGAAAATTGAATTTGACTTTCCAAGGTCTTCGCAGAACAAACACCTGTGTTTGACTGATTACTTTGGTGAAAATGATGTTGTGGCGTTCCAGTCCGTAACAGTTGGCAACAAAACCCAGGAGATAATTGATCAGTGGAACAAGGAGGACAAATACACTGATGCATATTATCTGCATGGCTTGGCAGTGGAAACTGCAGAGGCACTAGCTGAACTAGTCAATCAGAAAATACGTGACGAGCTAAAGATTGACAAGCGCGGTCTTCGCTATTCGTGGGGCTATCCGAGCTGTCCAGATGTGGCACAGCACCATTTAGTTTGGAAGCTAATAACACCTGAAGAATCTGGCATGACATTAACAGAGGCTGGCCAGATAATTCCAGAGCAATCAACTGCTGCCATAGTAGTGCATCATCCAAACGCAGAATATTTTGTGCTGTGAGTCAGAATAGGCTCAAGTCGACATCACATTATAATAATAACAAAGAATTGCCAGTTGTTTGAACTGTCTTTTGAATTTAGCAATTTGTTGAGGTATTTTCTTTTTGAATTTCTTCTCAAAGTCATTTTCTTTTATGAATATAGAATATTCAATCACAGTATCATCATACACCAACCCTTCATCATTCCAAAAACCCTCAGATGGACTATCTATTGTTAATCCTCCATAAAGATCCACAAAATAATTTTTTACGTCCAAGAAATCTTTGTCTGAAATTTGGGTTTTGTCGTTATAGCTAGTTGGTAGCTTAAAGTGTAGTTTCACTTTTGGTTCTAATTTTGACAATTCTTATGCCAGTGCGTATGGAATGTTGTTTTTCTTGAGCGCATCGCACTGTTTTGTTGAAATATAGTATTCGTCTCTAGATATTGCCTTGAACGGTTGACCGCTTTTTCTCAAGATACCTATCATTTTGACTTCAAATTCTGGCTTGATTTTGATCTTGTTGTAGCTGCCAACGTTTTTTGTGCTCATAGTTGTCATAGACGGCATACTCGTATATTAGCATATTTTACCATAAAACATTTTTTAAAATTCATTTTGTTATTTTGTTATTTAGAATGCTTTCTTGTAAAGAATAGGTTACAATACAATAACCTACTAAAGCGAATTAATGACACTGTTTGCATACAAAATCGATATTCTATGAATGATTCATCCACGAGATTAATAATTAATCAAACACTAAACAACACAATTGGCTAGAAAGATCAAATCTCCACCACTATCCAAAGAAGAGATCAGAGACATCAAAATAGCACTAAAACAAAAGGGCCGTATTTTCAAAAATGCCGAAGATTGTATTGCAGCCTTGCACAAGTATGCGTCAAGAAAAACTAAGTCAAAATCAAAGCCCAAAAAATAGATAACTGAATACAATATTTTATTAGCCTGATAAGATACATAATATCATGAGTCAGGAAAGTGCAAATCAATTAAAACAAAAAGAGTTCCTTAAAGAGATTCAGGCAGTAATGGATGAAGCACCAGATTTGTACAAAGCACTTGCAGAAGACAAGTTTGATTAAACGATCTTTTTTCTAAGCAAATCTTCGATTTCTTTAATTGCAATAGATTCTTCTCCTTCAAATCTAAGCATAGTGCTTTCTAAAAGATCAAAGAGTTCCTTCTTTTGTGATTTTGAGCCGTATGAAAATGAGAATCCATTAGTTCGAATAAACAGAATACCTACTGCGAGCGCGGTTCTTTTATTCCCATTTTTGAAGGGTTGTTCAAAAACAATTCTGCCCATAAAACAGGAGACTTTTCTGATTATTTTCTCTCGTTTATCCACTACAGAATCGTATGAATCGACTTCTCTTAGAATGTCATCAAGTAGATCTTTTCTGTCAAGACCAAATGGTTCTCCGGATTGACCTGTGATCTGTCTGTTAGCTGCTATTATGTTGTCAATAGAATCTGCCGAAATCACTCCTACAGATATGATGAACCCTCATTTAATGTGGATCTTGTATTGGATCTTAGTCACGGCTTTAACATAAATTAATCAACCATGAAAAAAGGATTGAAAAGAAACTTCATGCAACAAATAGGACTAAACAATCTGCTTCGAGGTGCCACATTTTTCCAACATGCCGGCGTTTCAATCGTGTATGTGTTCATGCCGATTTTGGCGCAAAGCCTTACTGCCAACATCTTTGAGGTAGGGCTTACAATTGCGTCATTTTTCCTAGCACAAATACTGGCAAGCCTGTACTTTGGAAGAATTTCAGATTCTCGCGGAATTAGGCTGATTTTCATTCGGGCAGGCTTTGTCGGATGCGCAATAATGTTTGGGCTGCACTATGTAGCGGATAATACGTTTTACTTGCTTCTAGTCAGGCTTGGAGCAGGTGTTGTAAGCGGGATGATGGTGCCTGCAATGCTTGCATACACGTACGAATCTGGAAAGGACAAGTCAAAGGTTGCATCAGTAATATCGTTTCATGCGCTTGGCTGGCTTGCAGGAATTGTAGCTGCAGGATTTGCAAACGATGAGAAAATAATATTTTTGATTAGCTCTGGCTTCTTTTTGGTAGGCCTTGCATTTTCTGCTCGAATGCCAAATTATACAATGCCAAAGGAAACAGAGATTGGTGCCACGCGAAAGGTAATTGCAAAAAACAAGTACCTGTTTTTGTCGCTCTTACTCAGGCATATTGGTGCCACATCGGTTTGGACCATACTGCCTTTGGTGCTGACTCAGACATTTGGCGCCAAGTTGTACGAGGTATCAATTGTGTATGTTGCCAATACTGGCTTTGCGTTTGTTTTGATGAACATGATGGGGACTAAAATTAGGACAAAAAATATTACCAATTTCAAGATAGGAATTGGTCTTACCGTGTTTGTCTTTGCTGGAATGGCAGTGATGAATGCCTGGTGGATGGCAATTCCCTGCATGGCCTTGGTGGGTGTCACCTGGGCGTTTTTGTATATTGGTGGCAGTATTCATTTGATGGAAAATAATCCAAAGTCAACTTCTACTGGTGTGTTTAATTCTACCATATCCATTGCAAATGTGATAGGTCCTGTAATAGCAGGTACGATTGGGTTCTACTATAACCAGATATCTGTGATGTATTTTGCAGTTGCAATCTGTGTGGTTGCGTTTTTGGTTTCGTTAAAGATCAAAAAATAATTGCGTCTGTTTTATTGATTTTTTAGGATCAGGGTTATTTTGAGCTTGAGTTCGGTTGTTTTATTGTAGATTTATTTTCTTGGATTATCCGTTGAGCAAAATTATTTGTATTTCTCCATTTTAAGGAGATGGAAATATCAGTAGTATTTTTCAACTGTTCGTTTATGATCTCATCAAAACTTTTGTAATTAATTGGTACATTTTTTTGTTTAACCATGTCGAAAAAAGCATTTTGGAATTGAGGCCAATTGATAGCCCAAGCATCACGTTCTATTGAATTCTTGAGTGGTATGTCATATTTGTAAAAAATCTTTCCCAGATCCACATTTTTTTGAACGGTTTCATTGACAAGTCTGTGGGCTGAAGGAGAAGCAGAAATGCCAATCCACTCAGCTAGTGTATAATATTGAGCTAATTCATCTATTGCTGGCCCCATGATTGTTTGCTTATAGTCAAAAAATTTTCCTACACTTATGCCTCCACGAAAAAACGCATTTTTTGCCATCCCGAGAGCAAGAATGATTCCGCATGTAATTCCAACATCAATGATAAGATTTTCCAGATATTGATTTTTATCAGCAGTTGCTGTAATAGCGATCGTATCAGAAAAAGTTGTAATTTTGTATTTGTATTCAGTTAGCTCTTTTACCATATGATTAAAAGAATAAATTAGATTGTCCCATTCTTCAATGACTTTTACAGCATCATCTTTCCATATGCCTTTTGTTCCCAATCGATCAAGTAAAACTACAACTCCTTCTTTTTCTTCAATTTTATGAACGTTGGACAATTTAGATGAAATCATTTAGCTGCCAACTTGATAAGTGATTCGATTTGTTTTTCCTAAATCCAGTTTTACTCCAAGCTTGTTCTGCCAGTGTTTGACGATCTAACGCCATGTGAGAATTAACATAGTTATGACAAATTTGATAGTCCGAGATTAACAGTGAATCTTCTTTTTTTTAATCCACGAATCACTTTTTCTGTTTTTGATAAGTGCCAAAGATTTGCAAATGAATTATCGTAGTCCCCATCTTGACATTACCTTATCTTCTAATCTCTTGAAGATCAGCCCATCAATTACTATTCCAATCATCATTATAACAATCATCATTGCTATTACTTGGGAAACATCAGACAGCTGACGTCCAACATTTAGCAAAAATCCAAGACCCAAAAACGAAAACAACAATTCTGCACCAATAACACCACGCCATCCAAACGCCCAGCCCTGCTTGAATCCAGTAATCAAATACGGAAATGCTGCTGGAATCAAGACCTTTGTTATTAGCTGCTCACCCTTTGCACCCATGTTTTGTGCTGCTGCAATATAATCAGGATTGATACTCTTCACACCAGTGTACGTGTTAATGGTAACTGCAAACAATGCACCAGCTACTGTAACAAAAATTATACCTGCATCAGTCAGACCAAACCACACTATAGCCAGAGGCGCCCAAGCTACAGATGGTATAGACTGCAACCCTAGAATGACAGACCCAATTGTCTCATTGACAGTCTTGATTCTCGCCATGAATATTCCAAGTGTTACACCGCCTGCAATTGCAATTAGCAACCCAACAGTGAGCCTCCAAAGGCTGGTTCCTATTCCATACCATAGTGTACCATCTATTGCACCATACCAGAGATCTTCTGCTACTTCATACGGCGATGGAAAGACACTGTCTGCCCAAATGTTTGCACTGTCTAGCGCCTGCCATACCAGTACAATACCAATGTAGAATGCAATTTTCTTGCCAATGGACTTTGAATTCAAGATTCAGACTCCTCCTTTGATTTTACTTCGGGTCTAAGCTCGGCAGATATCTCCCGCTGGTACGATACTAGGCCTTCATCTTCTACTAGTCTCGGTCTGGCATAATCAATTGGGATGATTTTCTTTATAGTTGAAGGCCTGTGGGTAAAGACTGCAACCTTGTTGCCCAGTACGGTAGCCTCTGAAATAGAATGAGTCACAAATACAATGGTCTTTTTGGTTTTCTGCCAGATCATTTGCATTTCAACTAGCAGCAAGTCCCTAGTCTGAGCATCCAAAGCAGCAAACGGTTCATCCATCAATAAGATGGCAGGATCCATCACAAGAGCCCGAGCAATTGCGACTCTTTGTCTCATGCCAGTTGATAGCTGATACGTATACGAATTTGCAAATTTTGTGAGCTGCATCATGTCCAAGTATCGATTTGAGATTTCGTTTCTCTCCGATGTCGGAATGCCTGCAACTTTTAATCCAAATTCTACATTGTCACGCACCTTCAACCACGGAAACAGCGCACCTTCCTGAAACACCATGATTCTATCAGGACCAGTCTTTGATATTGGCCTGCCATCAAGTAGGATTTGGCCTTCGTCTGGTTTTTGCAATCCAGCTGCAATTCTCAAAAAAGTAGACTTTCCACATCCAGAGGGACCTACAAGGCACATAAAGTCGCCATCTTCTACTGTAAAGCTGATTCCACCCAACGCCTTTAGAGGCTGCCCGTCATGCTCAAAATACTTGACAATTCCCTTTGCCTCTAGCTTTGCCATGGTACAACTCCCATTACCTTTGCATAAATGTCATCTAAATTATACCCAGAGCGTCCAAGATATCCAAGTGAATAAGCGCGCTCTGCAAAAATCTTGATTGCATCAGCATCAATATCATTTGTAAATACTAGGGTAGAAAATGAATTGTGAACAATATTTTCTGGTAATGTTTTTCCGCTGTATTCTTGGTAAAATTTAATGTAGATTGATTCAGTTTGGTTTGGATTCTGATTTATCCATGCTATGGATTCATCATGTGCCTCAAGCCATCGTTCTATCACATCAGGATGTTCTTCGATATAGTCAGCTCGCCCCACTAAAACCACAGACGGGAACTGCTTTGCTGGCCAAATCTGTTCTTCCTGGAACAGTCTTTTTCCTCCAAGCTGGTCCACTAACATGGTAGCAGTCGGCTCTGGAACCCAGGCAGCATCAATATCGCCTTTGGCAAATATTGTATAGATTTCAGGATTTGCAATATTGTATATTACAACATCCCCACCTTTTTCAGCCGGTTTCAAGCCATTCTCAGATAGATAGTTCCGTAGTGATACATCCTGTGTATTGCCAATAAATGGCGCGCCAATCTTTTTTCCTGCCAGATCAGCAGGTACTGAAATGGTGGAATCCTTTTGGATGACAAAGCTTGCGCCATTGTTTGCAGCGCCACTTAGAATCTTAATCCCTTGTCCGCCAGTCTTGACATATCCATTAACAAACGGGGCTGGACCAACATATGCCAAGTCCACGGAATTTGCAAATAACGCCTCTATTGCCTGAGGGCCGCTATCGACTATCGTGGTTTGAATTTCAGTATCTCCCAGTTTTTGCTCAAAAAACCCATTTTCCATGCCTACTACAGGCACTGCGTGAGAGATGTTTGCAAAATATGCCACCCGGACTCTATTTTTCTCAGAATCATTAGAGGAAAGACTTGCTGATATCACAGACAAAACAATGATTGCCGCGGCTGCAACTCCAACCAGAGGCAGAATTTTCATAAAACACCGTTATGAAACTTCGGTTAAATAGTGATCGGATTTTAGCTGCAGCTATAGCTAATTTTTTGGCGTGAAGATTTTTTCCAAAAATGTAAAATGAGAAATTGCAAAACCTCCAAACCAGATCAACATAAAAGATAAATGCAAATCATATTACGAAAAAGCTCTAATGAAACAAAAGGCAGTACTTGCTTTTTCCGGCGGACTAGACACCTCAGTTGTTATCAAATATCTCCAAGAAAAACACAAAATGGATGTCATCACTGTTACAGTTGATGTTGGAGAGGGAAGCGACCAGAAAAAAATTGCAGCCAAGGCAAAAAGCCTCGGAGTACTGCGACATTACAATATTGATGCAAAAAAAGAGTTTGTAGACGATTTCATTCATCCAGCTATTAAGGCAAATGCCCTATACCAAAACAAGTATTGTTTAGCAACATCACTTGCACGACCACTAATTGCACAAAAGGTTCTCGAGATTGCCAAAAAAGAAAAGGTAAACGCACTAGCTCACGGATGTACCGGCAAGGGAAACGACCAGGTGCGATTTGATGTTACCTTTGGTTCAGGGTCCAATCTTCCTATAATAGCGCCAATTCGCGATCTAAATCTTGACAGGCAAACTGAGCTAGAGTTTGCAAACAAGCACGGCATACAAATTGATTCAGTATCAAAGAAATTCTCAATTGATCAAAATCTGTGGGGCAGGGCAATAGAAGGCGGAAACCTAGAAGACCCATACAGTGAGCCACCAGACGATGCATTCATCTGGGTCAAGACAAAGAATCTCCCAGACAAGCCAAAATACTTGGAGATTGAATTTGAAAAAGGAATCCCAGTTGCAGTGGATAAGAAGCGATTATCACCAATCAAGCTAATCGAATACGTAAATAGTGTAGCAGGCTCGTGCGGTGTTGGCATAGTAGATCATATCGAAGACAGGGTAGTTGGTATCAAATCACGCGAAGTGTACGAGACACCGGCGGCATTATGCCTAATTGAGGCTCATTCAGACTTGGAAAAAATGGTGCACACAAAGCATCAAAACAAGTTCAAGAGTTTGGTAGACCAAGAGTGGACTTGGCTTGCATATTCAGGATTGTGGCAAGACCCACTAAAACGAGACCTTGACAAGTTCATCGACCAGTCACAAGGTGTGGTGACTGGCACTGTAAAGCTAAAGCTATACAAGGGAAGCTTCCGAGTGGTTGGAAGAAAATCCAAGTACTCTTTGTATAGCCATGACATTGCGACCTACGGCAAGGGCTCTGCCTTTGATCAAAGAAAGGCAACAGGCTTTGTTGAGTTATGGGGTCTGCAAACAACAGAAGCTAATAAATTATCAAACAAGAGGTGAGAAGGATCGTAATGAATTGTTTAGAATGTGACGCAGGAATCAATATCCCAGGTGACGCAGCTGTAGGAGAGATAGTCTCTTGTCCAGAATGTGGCGCAGACTTTGAAATAGCAAAGAAGGAAGGCGCAAACGTGGAACTAAAGCCAGCAGAAAGTGTCGGAGAAGACTGGGGAGAATAATTGTCCAAAGTTTGTATCGTATTTGATAGAATCAGACTAGAGGAAAAGATGCTCCAAGATGCAGCATCTACCCTAGGCCACGATACAATAATGATGGACGCAAAGATAACCCAGCTCAGCACTGAAAGCAAGAAAACAGACCTTGATTTTGGTAATGCAGTATTGGAAAGGTGTGTCAGCTATTTTCGCGGACTGCACTTTACTGCATGCCTAGAATTTTTAGATATACCAGTTATCAACTCACATAGGGTGGCAGACAATTGTGGAAACAAGCTCATAACCTCATTATTGCTAAAAAAGGCTGGAGTTCCAACACCTAAAACATATTTTGCATTCTCATCAGAAGAAGCACTAAATCTTATCAACAAGGTAGGTTTTCCGATTGTGATAAAACCGGTCATAGGAAGCTGGGGCAGAGGAATCCTGCCATTGCGTGACAAGGACACCACTGAAGCTATCATAGAAATGCGTGATATCGAGGACGGCTCGCACGATAGGATATACTATTTGCAAGAAATGATTGACAGGCCTCCACGAGACATTCGAGCTATCACAATTGGTGATCAGGTAGTAGCTGCAATGTACCGCAAATCACAGGGCGACTTTAAGACAAACATTGCGTTGGGTGGTGACCCAGAGTTGTGTGAGATAACACCAGAAGTAGAAGAGATTTGCCTCAAGGCATCAAAGGCAGTAGGTGGCGGCATACTGGGAATTGATCTAATGGAGGACAAAAATCGCGGCCTAGTATGTCATGAGGTAAACAACACTGTGGAATTCAAGGGATTAGCCAAAGTTGCAAAGAAGAACATTCCGCAAGAAATGATACAGTTCGCCTTATCTCAAGCTAGAAAATAATTAGATTTTATCAAAAATCATATCTCATCTTGAAGATGGCATGACAAGTTTGCTCAATGCCATCATAATATTTCAGAAGCATGAAAAGCCTTTGTAAATGACTCTATGGTTCCAAAATAATTGCAATTCTTGCATCTGTAGTAGGCAGTTCCGTTTGAGTGAGTTGCCAACATGTCAGGTTCACTTTTTGGACAATTCGGATTAAAGTAGTCGTGCTTGCTTTTCATGTATTTCATATGCAAAATTTGTATAAAATGATGCTTTAATGTTACAAGATCAGATGTGGTAAATAATGATAGTTAGTAGATAACTCAGCTGCTCTTTGACGCATATTTTTTGCGGTACTTGAGATATCTGTAATGTTCTTTCTGATATAACAAATACTTGGAATGATTCTTGGAATGATTCTCAGAGATTCTCTCTATTACTGATTTTTTGTTTTTGGCATACCATTTTCTGTATGACTCTTTTAGCTTTTCTTTAAAGTCTGGGTCTTTTTTGTATCGATTCCGGTTGTAGTCCGCCTTTCGTTTTTTTATCAAATCGCGATCAGATTTTGCCAACTAAAACTGAACTATATGAAATTGAATAAATTTTTTTCCATATCAGAATACAATAAATTATACCATAATCAGTCTAGGAACATGTTACGTGTAGGAGTAGTTGGAGCATCAGGATATGTCGGTGGAGAAATGCTACGTCTTTTGGTCTCACACCCAAAAGTAGAGATCACACAGGTCACCTCACGACAATACGTAGGCGAATATCTACACAGAATCCAGCCAGCACTCAAAGGATTTACCGAATTAACATTCTCAGAGCTTGATTACGATAAACTAACTGACAAGTGCGACCTTGTATTTACCGCAGTCCCACACGGTACTGCAACTGAAATCGTAAAGGCACTATACGATAGGGGCCTCAAGGTTATCGACTTGTCCGCAGACTATAGACTCCACGACAAGGACGCATATGGAAAATGGTACGGATGGGAACACCCACACCCAGAGTATTTGGCAAAGTCAGTCTTTGGCGTACCGGAATTACACAGAGAGAAAATCAAAAACGCTCAACTGGTCTCATGCCCAGGATGCATGGCAGTAACATCAATGCTTGCGCTAGCTCCACTAATCAAGAATAATGTAATTGACACTGATCATATTGTAGTTGATTCAAAAATCGGATCATCAGGTGCAGGAGCAGGCAGTGTTGCAGGAACACACCACGCAATGCGTTCAGGTGTTATCCGACCATACAAGCCAGCAAAGCACAGACACACTGGTGAAATCGAACAGGAATTATCGGAAATCGCAGGAAAGCACATTCGAGTATCAATGAGCCCACACGCAGTAGATATTGTCCGAGGCATATTATGCACAAACCACACATTCATGCTAAAGGACCTAACCGAACTAGAACTATGGAAGATGTATCGCGAAATGTACAAGGATGAGCGATTCATCAGACTAATTCGCGACAAGAAAGGACTCTACAAGTTCCCAGATCCAAAGTTTGTAGTAGGCTCGAACTTTTGCGATATTGGATTTGATATTGACGAGGACAACCACAGACTAGTTGCACTATCAGCATCGGATAACCTAATGAAGGGTGCCGCAGGCTCTGCCATTCAAAACATGAACGTCATGTCAGGCTTTGACGAAATGGATGGCCTCAGATACTCACCGCTAACTCCAGTTTAAAAAAAATGATTACAATCAAAATCGGCGGAAGCGTAGTAGAAAATCTTCATCCATCAACCATATCCGATATCAAAAAAGTAGCTGAGCAAGAAGGCGTCATACTAGTTCACGGTGGAGGAAAAGAGGTAACAAAAACTTGTGAGATGCTAGGAAAAGAACCAAAGTTCGTAGTATCCCCCAGTGGAATCAAATCAAGATACACCGACAAGGAAACTGCAGAGATTTTCACCATGGTAATGTCAGGTAAGATAAACAAGGCAATTGTGCAAATGTTGCAAAAGCATGGAATCAATGCAGTCGGATTAAGTGGTATTGACGGCCAAATATTTCTGGCAGAGCGAAAGGAAAAGCTCGTAATCATAAACGAAAAGGGCAGAAAGCAGATGATTGACGGCGGCTACACGGGTAAGGTAACCAAGGTAAACTCTGATCTTCTAAAACTACTCTTAGACAAAGGATACACCCCAGTCATTTCTCCAATTGCAATGAGCAAGGAATTTGACATGCTAAATATCGACGGAGACAGGGCAGCAGCAAACGTTGCAGGCGCCATACAGAGTGACAAGATATTATTTTTGACAAACGTGGATGGTCTTTTAATGGATGAGAAGCTAGTCGAAAAGATGACAAATGCAGAAGCAAAAGAGATTCGACCAAAGGTAGGCTTTGGAATGGAAAAGAAAATCCTAGCAGCTACAGAAGCACTAGACATGGGAGTAAAAGAGGCACTAATTGGCAATGGTCAGCGCGAAAATCCTATATCATCGGCAATTTCTCACACAAAATGCACGGTAATTTCAAAATGAGAGAAGATGATTTTCTTGGTAGCCTATACCAAAGATTCCCAGTAACAATAGAACGAGGAGAAGGCGCACTACTATACGATACCAGTGGTAAGGAATACATTGACTGCATGGGCGGATACGGAGTAGCTCTAGTTGGCCACAGAAACCCGCGAGTAGTAGCTGCACTAAAAGCACAGCTAGATAAAATCATCACAGTTCACACCTCACTATACAACAAGACCCGTGAAGAGTTTCTAGAAAATCTAATTAAAATCGCACCAAAAGGACTCACCCAAGTACACCTTGGCAATAGTGGTACTGAAGCAGTAGAGGCCGCAATCAAATTTGCAAGAAAGTTCACAGGAAAATCCGGAATGGTTGCAATGAACGGATCATACCACGGAAAATCTTTAGGATCATTATCTATAACATTTAATCCAAAATATCGCAAGGCATTCATGCCACTAGTGGAAAAGGTAGCATTCTCACCGTTTGGCGACATTGAAACACTGAAAACAAAAATCGATTCAGATACGGCATTTGTGATAATGGAGCCAATTCAGGGAGAGAGTGGAATCAATGTGGCACCAGACGGTTTCTTGCAGGATGTCAGGAAATTATGTGATGAGCGCGGAATCCTTCTAATCTTTGACGAAATTCAGGCCGGCCTTGGAAGAACTGGCAAGATGTGGGCGTGTGATCACTGGAATACGACACCAGACATCATCTGTCTAGCAAAGGGAATTGCAGGTGGCGTACCAATGAGTGCCACCTTAACCCGACCAGACATTTTGGCTGCAATGAGCAAGGGCGAGCATTCCTCAACATTTGGAGGAAACCCATTGTCATGCGCAGCAGGAATTGCAACCATCCAAGCACTAACACAGGACGGACTGGTAAACAATGCAGCAAAGGTAGGCCAGATATTCAGAGATGGACTGGAAAAGCTAAAACAAAAACACAGCATCATCAGAGACGTTCGAGGAAAGGGCATGATGATCGGAGTAGAGATGAAATTTGAGGTAAAGGACATTTTGATGGACGGAATCGCCGAAGGCGTCTTGCTGTTGTATTCGGGCAGAAACATACTGCGATTCCTGCCGCCACTAGTAATGACAGAATCCCAAATAACAAAAGTATTAGAAGTACTGGACAGACTATTTACCAAGGAAGCAGAGAGGAGAAAAAATGTACAAGGATAAAGTAGACGATGAAATTCTAAAAATCCTAAAGGATGACTCCAGGGAATCATTTGTAGACATTGGTAAAAAGCTAAAGCTATCAGAGTCAGCAGTCAGACGCAGAGTAAAAAATCTAATCGACAACAAGATCATCAAAAAATTCACAATAGAAATTGGCGAGCAAAATGCAACAAAGGCAATTGTTCTAATATCTGTGGAGTCATCAATGGATACATCAAAGGTCTCAGCCAGACTAACAAAGCTGGAAGGAGTAAAGACAGTCTTTGAGATAACAGGACAGTACGATATTGCAGTTGTGATTTCATCTCCAAATATTACAGAGATTAATCTGGCAATTGATTCTCTAAGAAAAGTGCAGGGCGTATCTGATACCAACACTGTCATCATACTGCGCGAAGTAACCTAAAACGAGAATCGGATCATCTTTTCTGCTTTAAGCCGAA
>CAYOBG010000033.1:0-8759 GCA_964402265.1 uncultured Candidatus Nitrosotenuis sp.
ATATTACAGAGATTAATCTTGCAATTGATTCGCTAAGAAAGGTGCAGGGCGTATCAGACACCAACACTGTAATCATATTGCGCGAAGTAACCTAAAACGAGAATCGGATCATCTTTTCTGCTTTAAGCCGAAAAATTACATAAAACATCTGAGTTTAGCCGTTTTTAGTACGAATATGTTTATAACTAGTACAAAGCCTTGCTATTTCTGCACATGAGTGACCCAAACTATTACGCACATCTGTACAACGAGTATGACAAAAAACCGCGAAAGGTCAACGTACTGGACAGTACGTTAAGAGAGGGAGAGCAGCATCCAGGGGTCACGTTTACCAACAAGCAGAGAATCCAGATTGCATGGATGCTTGATTATTTTGGCGTAGACCAAATTGAGATTTCACCAGTAGTATCAGCAGATCATTTCGAGGCAACTAAAACCATCATAAAACAGGGCCTAAAAGCAGACATCGTAGCACATGTTCGAGCTCTAAAAGAAGACGTCGATGTCGCACTAAAGTGTGATCCAAAATGGACTGCCACATATCTTGGCATATCAGATATTCACATGAAGGACAAGCTGAGAATCACAAGAGAGGAGGCACTGCGACGCGCAGTTGAAACAGTAGAGTATGCAAAATCACATGGCCTAAAAATGAGATTCACTGTTGAAGACGGTTCCAGAGCAGACCCAGAGTTTTTGCTCAAGGTCTGCAAGGCAATAGAAGGAGCAGGTGTTGACAGAATCAGCCTACCAGATACCGTAGGTGTGATGCGACCAAAGGGAATGTTCAATTTTGTAAAAATGGTAAAAGAAAAGATCAGAGTACCACTGGATGTTCACTGCCATAATGATATAGGACTTGCACTGGCAAACGCACTAGCTGGCATTGATGCAGGTGCAGACCAAATCCATACCACAATAGACGGCATTGGAGAGCGAACCGGCATACCATCATTAGCAGAGGCCGCTGTTGCACTGACATATCTTTACAAGTCTCCAAATGATTTCAGACTAGACATGCTAACTGACCTATCCAGATTAATTGAGGAATATACCGGAATTCCACCATATGACTCAAAGCCACTAGTAGGACCTACTGCATACAAGCACAAGGCAGGCACACATTTAGCTGCAATTCTCAAAAATCCGGCAGCTTATGAGCCAATTCCGCCTAGGGTCGTAGGGAATAGGCGAAGAATAGTCTTTGGCGAATTGGCAGGAAAGACAGGATCAGCTTATTTGATGTCATTGCTTGGATTGCCAAAAAATGACGAGCACGCAAAATCAGTAGCTGCAGGTCTTAAAAACCTCAGAATGGGTGACCTCTTGGAAATCCCACTTGATGGCAAGCTTGAAAGAAAGATAATTAATGACGCAAAAACCAGTAAGGATTAACCATGACAAAATGCGCTGAATGCGATTCAGATATTTCAGTTCCAAATGATGCCCTCGATGGGGAATTGGTAACTTGTCCTGATTGCGGGGCAAGCTTTGAGATAACAAAATCTTCAGGCGGATTTGGGCTAAAACCAGCCCAAAGCGTCGGAGAGGACTGGGGCCAGTGAGCTCCCCGATAACGGTTCTCTACGACACAATTCGACCAGAAGAAAAAGCCCTGACAGAGGCAGCTACTAAGAACAATATCAAAATCGAAATGGTAGACTGTAAGAACCTTGTTTTGGATGTAGATAAAAAATTACCATATGGTACCATACTGCAAAGGTGTGTCAGCTATTACAGAAACCTGCACGCAACTGCAGCACTTGAAGGAATGGGTGCTAATGTCATAAATTCATTGTATTGTGGAGTATACGCAGGCAACAAGCTCTTCACCCATATGCTGCTAAAAAATGTCGGAATTGAAACGCCATATGTTACTGTGGCATTCTCAAAAGACTCTGCATTATCAGCACTTGATGCAGTCGGATATCCCAAGGTCATAAAACCAACTGTCGGCAGCTGGGGCAGAATGGTACAAAAGCTAAACAACAAAGAGGCAGCAGAAGGAATCATAGAGGAGCGAGAGAAAATGTATCCCATTTACCAGATTCACTATCTAGAGGAATTTGTGCAAAGACCGCCACGAGACATCAGAGCTATTGTAATTGGCGATTCCGTAGTAGGCGCAATATACCGAAATTCCACCACAGACAACTGGAAAACTAACACGCATCTAGGTGGCACTGCCGAAGTATGCAAGGTAACACCAGAACTGGAAGAAATATGCATCAAGGCAACAAAGGCAGTAAAAGGGCAAATTGTAGGAATTGATCTAATGGAGAGCAACGAGCGAGGCCTAGTAGTGCATGAAATTAACAATACCACAGAGTATAGGAATGTGGCGCGCGTAACCGGTATTAACATTGCCGAAAAGATTTTAGAATACGCAGTAAATTCAGGAAAATAAAAAAATGGACTCGTCATTTACAATAACACCCAGATTCTCGATTAAGATGCTAGAAAAGGCACTGCGTCTGTACACTCCGTCACTATCTGAAAAGCCGATGGCGGAATTTTTGGCAGACAAGTGCGACGATCTAGGATTTGAAAATATCAGAATAGACGAAGTAGGAAACATCATAGCTACAATCGGTTCAGGGTCTCCAAGGATATTGCTGTGCGGCCACATGGATACCGTTCCCGGCAAGGTCAAGGTAAGAAAGGAAGGTGACTATCTGTATGGCAGGGGAGCATCAGATGCCAAGGCACCACTAATGGCAATGCTACTTGCGGCATCTACAGTTCACAAAAATAATGGCACCATAATTTTTGTTGGAGCAGTAGATGAGGAAGGAAACGCTACAGGAATCAAAAACTTGGCAAAGCAAAAACTCGACATTGACTATGCAGTCTTTGGAGAGCCAAGTGGGCTGACCAATGTCACCATAGCATACAAGGGAAGAATTGCAATAAACTTGAAAATCAATGTAGGGGATTCCGCTCATGCATCAGCTCCCTGGCTTGCAAAAAACGCAATTGAGGAATCCATGAAGTTTACTGGCGAGCTAAAAAAAGCGCTGGAGGAAAACCAGGAAGGCAAATCAAAGGGAATGATGCTCACCGCTACCATTACTGAGATCAAAGGTGGAGACAGCCACAATGTCACCCCAAAAGAATGCAACACCATAATGGATATTCGAATTCCAGTCACCCTAAACTGCAAGGCAGTAGGCGAAAAAATATCAAACAAGGTAACAGAGCTTGCAAACAAACAGCAAGTAGAGGCAATGTATTCAGTTATTGACGAGACTGAACCATTTGAGGCTCCAATGAACTCACCACTGGTTCGAGCATTTACACTGGGTGTAATGGACGTAGAGCACACAAGACCTGCTCTAATCAGAAAGACAGGGACAGGTGACATGAACATAATCGGTACCCTATGGAATGTGCCGGTGGTAACATATGGCCCAGGTGACCCACACGCATCTCATACCATTGATGAAAAAGTATCGATGAACGAGTACCTCAGAGGAATAGAGGTAATCCGAAACACACTACACCACCTAAAAAGACTCCACGACACAAAAAGCGAAAAATAATGCTGTGGTTTGTGGGCCTAGGAATCGGTGGCTCTGATGCACTCTCTGACAAGGCGCGCAAAATAATCTCAGAGTGTGATATTGTATACTTTGAGCAGTTTACCAGCCCAATCAAGACAGATGACACCAAAAAACTCGAATCAATCACAAAGGGTACGTTCAAGCTAGCACCAAGGTGGCTAGTAGAGGATGGAAAAGAAATTCTGGAATCAGCAAAGAACAGCCAGGTCGTCCTATTGTCATATGGCGACCCGTACATTGCCACTACACACATTGAATTACGGGTGCGAGCCATATCAGATGGCATCAAAACAGATACCATTCACGCATCATCAGCTGTGACATCACTCATTGGCGAGTGCGGCCTGCACTTTTACAAGGTTGGAAAAACTGTCACCATAATGAGTGGCATACCATCAGCTACTGCGTACTATACAATATTTGAGAATCTCAAGCTTGGCAACCACACTATAGTACTATTAGAGTATAATCAAAACAAGAATTTCTTTTTGGACCCAAAGGATGCAATCACTAGCCTGCTTGATCAGGAAAAAGAGCAGGTCCGCAAGGTCTTCTCAGATAACACATACGGTATAGTTGCATCAAGAATTGGGCAGGATGACCAGAAAATCATTGCAGGAAAATTCTCGTCACTGCACACAACAGACTTTGGCGAGGCGCCCCACACCATCATAATACCCGGTATGATGCACTTTACTGAATCAGATGCGCTCAAGGTTTTAGCAAACTGTATTGAACCACCAGAGGACAACACACCAAAAGTAGAAAAAATATCTGCGCAGATGATGAAAAAATACATCCCGATGGTAAGGCGCGCACTGGATCAAATCACACCATACTACAAGGATTCAAAAGAATTTGCAAGTGTACTGGAAAATGCAGAACTATACATCAATGATGCAGAGCGATTCTATTCCCAAGGACAGGATGAGCTTGCCATATTATCAATAGGTTATGCAGACGGCCTAGTCGATGCACTACGAATAGCCAAGGGAATAGAGCCAGACATTCCATAGAACGGATTAAAAATGATGAATACACAGGAGTAATGCTTTGGATATTATCGATAAAAAAATACTCACATCATTCTATGTTTGTTCTATAACTGGCGAGAACCCAATCACACATTGTATCAAAAAAACAAATCTGTCAGAGACTTACATCAATGACAGAATCGATGCTCTGAAAAAAAATCTCCTACTATCAGAGAGTGGAACGCTGACAGAGTTTGGCAGAACCTCATTACATGTTGTACTAGCAGGCGGGGTCTTTGATATCATACATCCAGGCCACATCTATACCCTAAATGCTGCAAAGGCACTAGGTGATGTGCTGGTTGTGGTAATAGCAACTGGCGATACTGCAGTAAAAATGAAAAAGCGCAGACCATTGCACGCAGAAACACAGAGACAGGAGCTCATCGGTGCATTATCTACAGTGGACTTGTGCCTGATAGGAAAGGAAGGCGATATTTTCAAGACTGTATCATTGGTTCGACCAGATATTATCGCACTAGGATATGATCAGGTGCACCAGGAGAAATTCATCACAGATGGATGTAAAGCAATTGGGTTGAATGTAAGGGTTGCAAGACTACAGTCCCCGATTCCAGAATTTTCTAGTTCCAAAATAGAAAAAGAATACGGCGAAGCCTTACACGGAATATAAAAAACGTACAGGTATGAAATAAAGAATGTACGATATCTTTATGCCAAACAATAACATAAAAAATCATAGTGCATAATTATCCTCACCCCAACAATCCAGAAAGATCAAAATTTAAGATCAGGCGAAATAAAAAACTCTATTCAGAGTTTAGTCGCAGTTCTGTGAAACGATGGAGAGAGTTAAAGTCACATTCCCTACTCAGAATGGAAAGAGACGGAAATCCGGATCATTATTATGACGATGACATTACCAAAACGGTTGCTGAAGAATTTACAGACCGAATATCAGTGATTTTTGTCATAGGCGATATCATAAGGGCGCTGGGTGGGATATTGCAGAGACGGCCTCATTTATCGCAACAAGACTTGGAGAAAATAGCTCTTCAAAAAATTAAACATGCCGACAGAATTTCAAGGAAAGACATTGCAATGCTCACAGAGATTTTAGAAGTTGACGGCAATTCGTTTATTCCATTTATGAATGGAGGTCCACTCAAAGAACATTGGAACAAAGATCCTAACGGTTTTTACAAATGGATTGAAAAAAGCACCAAGACAATCATAGGAATTGAGCTTGGTTTCAAGTCAGACGACTATGGGCAGGAAGTAAAAAAGAGGCTGATTAAAAAGAAACGAGCCAATCCTGAGATGTATGTGGGACTGCTCATAGACGGCTTTGCCTCATTCATTAATCTAAAACCAGAGAAAGAGCGAGATGAGTTTCAGCAAAAAACCTATGAAATGATACAAGAGATGCGGAAAGAAAACATCGATGTCATAATTAACGACAGTTGGAATCCGCTGTCTTCAGATTTTTTGGCTGCAAATCACATCAAGTTGTGGATTTTTGATGGCCAGGCTGCATTTGTCGGTGGAATTGGAATAGAATCGCAGTTCATGGAAAAGCTCTATGATGAGATGGATTTGATTACAGGCTCATTTGTGAATGTTCTAACACTTGTAGCATTACTGCTATTTTCAAATCAAAAAAGATCTTTTAGAGAGACTCGCACATCACACATAACAGAGCTCAAAAAAAATAAAGAGAGCTTTTTACCCACAATACAAGAATCTGGCAAGATAAATCTCAAAATTGCAATGAATGTACCAGGATATACTCAAGATGCGCAAAAACAATACTACAAACTATTGACACGTAGTGATGTTGAGGAGATATACTTGATGGCCCCTTATTTTTCTGATGATAAAATTGCCAGAGGGCTGATATATGCCGCAAATCGTCTTTATCGAAAATTAGAAAAAAAGGAATATGAAAAAATGAAAAAGAATAATCCTCAATACAGCGAACAAGAGATCAGTTACCACACAAAAGAAGAACTCTATAAAAACAAAAGAATTCATGTGGTTTTTCCGAAAAAGCAAGAAAACGTAGCCATTGCGGAAGTATCAAAATATTATGCTTATTACTTGAAGGACAATCCCATTGTGGAGACAAAACAGTATAACAAAAAAATTGGCGGGCAAAAGCATGAAATGCTTCACGCAAAACAGCTTCTAGTAGTACTAAAAGACGACAAAACTGGTTGGACCAAGTACGTAAAGTTTGGAGGTAGCTATAATCCCGCAGGAAGGGCACATAACATGTGGGAGGTAAACGTCATGGCATACTTTGGGAAATGGGAGTCAAGTGATGATAATGATGAGAAAAATCCAATCAAGGATTATCTTGAAAACGTAATGAAGCATGTAATCGAATGTAATTCAGAACCATTCCCTTGGGGAGACAAAAACGCAAAGGTTACAATTCTTGAAAGACTAGTTATGAAATTAGCTCAGATGATATTTGTTTAGATAATTAGCAAGTCGCCTTCCGCTATAAGATATCCAGACACGGTTCGTAACATGCCGTTTGCTGGACGCATTGTAACAGATCTGCTAATTGGTGCCGGAAAATTTATTGTCTGAGTAGAGTTTGGCAGGTTTATTCTTGCTTGCATGTAGCTTAGATTCCAGGTTTGAGTAAAGCTGAATCTTAAGAGGCCGCCAAAAAGTCTTACAGTCACACGAGCACTGACAAATTGCGGAGTAATCAGAATGTATGCAAAATTAGGATCTAGGTACAGGCTCACCGAAGCAAGTATGTTTGCAGATACAGTGGCTAGATTACTTACACGCAATGATAGAGTTGCCATAAAGTTAACCAGTGCTGTGTTTACAGGAGAGCCTGTTGGAAAAGTAACAGACACAGTATCAAGGCTTAGCGTAATTGTGATTCGAATTCTTGCAATTGTAATTCCAAAAATTCGAATTCTCCTGCTCCATCGATACTGCCACAGCTGAATTGGAGTGAGTCTTGAGAACAGGGTGTTAATCGGTGCATCAGAAAACGATACGGTGTAGTGTCGGTATATTGTAGGTGGAGATGTAAAACTCATGAAACTGCCTCACCATCACATGCGTTTAAGACAAATAATGCAAATTTTTTCCTAGATTCGCTCATTTCAACACATTTTGTCAGATTCAAAATGCTTTCCTCCAAATCTGCAGAAAACTTTTTTGGCATCTTGAATCGGATTTGTTCAAGTCCGGATCTCAGTGCGGAATCATGCACTGCGCCAGAGCCAAATTTACAGAATGCTGCAAACTGGATCTTAAACATTGTTTCAGCTAGCCTAAGATCTTCAGCTTTGGTCAGCTTCATAGTCAAGAGGTGATTTATGTTAGGGCTACAGCCTTCAATTGGCGTTAGTTTTCTGTACAAATCCTCAAATTCTTCAATCGATATGAGCATGTTTTTTGGCTCCAAGTCTACAACATCATCTTGTTCTGCCAGCTCAACTTCTGAGAGATATTTTTGGCCTTCTTTGCCAGCCTCTAGGGTGATTTCTATGTTTTCTGGAACATAGTCATTGTTTTTTCTTATTCTACCACACCTTGTACGGTAAATAATTATACAAATATTTAACTAAATTGTTTTTAATAATTAAAGAAAGTATTTGATTCGTAGTTTAGCTTAAAGCTAAAGTAATACCAATCTATAGCAAAATCTGAATTGTGATATTGTTGCTAGTTTTAAGGCCAAGCTTTTTGCGAATATCAAATTTCGATATCAATTCCACAATAGAATTGTCATGGTGGGTTCGCTCAAGCATTATCAAGTGCGAGTCAACCTTGCCGTTTACCTTGCAGGTAAAGCACTTGACCCAGCCATATGTCCTTTTACCATCTGAGAATCCATCAATTTTGATTCCATCCAGATTATTCAATTGACGCACCGATTCTACATCTTCTTTGGTGCCAAGCTTAACATTCAAAGTCCCAGGAAATGGAATATAGCCAATTTTTGTCTTGAATTGTTTTGTATACCCTTTGAGTGACATGTAGTATTTCCCTTCCCCCATCCCTGCAATCAAACTGCCAGAAAGATCAATTGTGGATGATACAGATTCAAGGCTGTTTTTTATCAAATTATGCAAATCAGAGATTTGGTCAAATCCCTTTTTTGTGAGTTTCACTGAAATTTTTCGCCCACTCATTATTCTCTCGATGAATCCGCCCTGCTCTAGTT
>CAYOBG010000033.1:8769-12663 GCA_964402265.1 uncultured Candidatus Nitrosotenuis sp.
CAAGCAAATGTTTTGAGGCTGCCTGCTGGGACTTGTGTATGTTTTTTCCCAGCGTGGATGTCGTAATTGAGACATAGTTGTTTTTAGCACCTTTTGATAATAGTTCAGTTAACGTTACTAGGTGCTGGATTTTTAGCTCAGTCATTATACCAAAACAAAAAGAAAAAGAGTTAAAGATTTTTCCTACGCTACACCGAGATCGGTAAATGTCTTGAGCGAAATGCCGTCCTTGTTAGTCAGGTTTGCTACCCTGTGTCCTATGACACATTCGATTCCTGCTTGCTTTGCTCCATCTACCAATCTTTGAGTCACTATTCCGTCAAGCACTAGGTACTTGACTCCGGACTGGACTGAAAGCTTTGAGACAAGTTCTGATATTGGTACCTTAAAGACCTCGTTTCGGTTAGAGTCAAGGCCAACTGCTTCTAGCGTTTCGTTGATTTGCGAGAATGTCTTTTCTGCTAGTTCTGCCATTGGCTTGTCGTTTGGATCAGAAAGTGTTGGCTTTGCCTTTGGATTTTTCATCTCATCAATGGTATCTCGTAAGATATCAGTGATTTGTTGCGGGGTGAGCTCTTCTACTTCGACGCCCTCTGGTGCTCTATGTATGATATCAATATCGACTACTGTCTTGAGCTCTTTTAGGATGAATCCGCCTGCTCTGTCGCCGTCTAGAAATGCAATGACTTTATCTTTCTGGTCGCACAAGTCCTTGATTGATTCATCAATTCGTGCGCCATCAATAGCTAGTGCATTATCAATTCCTGCGCGAAGGAGGTTGATTACGTCTGCTCTTCCCTCTACTAGAATTATCCAAGGAGTATCAAAGACGCCTTGTCCGCATGGGAGTTTTCCTCTACCATATGTGGTTAGTTTACCAGATGTCGAGGTGCCCTCGTGGATGTCTTTGAGCATTGTTTCGCCTTCTGAGATTGTCTTTGTAGCCCACTGCTGTTTGATCTCTTTTGCTCGCTTGATGATGTCGTCTTTTTTTGTAGCTCGAACATCCTCAATAGCAGTGAGACTGAACTTGCAGTCAAATGGACCTACCTTGTCTATGCTCTCAATTGCCGCAGCTATTAGTGATGCAGTGTCTACGTCAGTGCTCATCGGTATGAGTGCATCACCTTTAGTGGTGTTTGTAGTACTAGTCGTCGTTACTTCTATTCTTCCGACTTTTGAAAGACGTTGCAGCTCGTTTAGGTTCATCTCTGGGCCCAACAGACCTTCTGTCTGGCCAAAGATTGCGCCTATGATGTCTGCTCTTTCAACAAGTCCGTCAACATCAAAGGATAGCTTAACGTGATATTTGACAATTCCTGATGGTGGCAATTGATAGTATACCTCCTAAAGTTCAATGGCTTCGGTTTTCTAATCACAGATATAAGTGCTTATGATGATCTTTAACCTAAAAAAACAAAAATGATAAAAATGAAGAGATTATTCGGTGCTAAAAGAGTGTCCGCATGAGCAGGATTTTGTAACATTTGGATTGTTAATCTTGAATCCAGATCCCATAAGAGACTCGATGTAGTCGATGTTTGCTCCCTTGAGGTGTTCCTGTGAGTAGCTGTCAACTAGTAGTTTGACGCCCTGCTCTACGATGACTGTGTCATCTTCTTCTGGCTTGGCTTCAAAACCCATGCCGTATGATAGGCCTGAGCATCCGCCGCCTTGAACATATACTCGAAGGTATTCTGGCTTGTCTGCTTCCTCTTTCATGAACTCGACAATTTTCTCCGCTGCTTTGGAGTAATGGTTACGAGTTTTTCTGTCTGTTCGGTTGCCATGATATTCAGAGGTCGCTCCAAATTATAATAAGCTTTTCACCCCATGTACCACTAGGAATAAAGAAAAATTAGGTTTAGCTTATTTCTTGGACTTGTTCACAAATGCAGTCATGCGCTGTTCTCTGTCTGGATCGGTAAAGCAGTTTCTCCATGCTAATAGCTCTACTCCAAGGCCTGTGTCGAGATCTGCGTTTCGTCCCTTGTTGATTGCTATCTTTGACATTTTAACGCCGGAAACAGAGTTTGCCGCAATTTGCTGCGCCATCTTTAGTGTTTCATCCATTAGTGATGCCAATGGTACCACTTGGTTTACGAGTCCAATTTCTTTTGCTTCATCAGCCTTTATCATTTTACCAGTGTAGACAAGCTCCTTTGCTTTTGCAATACCCACAATTCTCATGAGTCTTTGCGTTCCTCCCCATCCAGGTGGAATTCCAATTGTGACTTCTGGCTGGCCCATTCTTGCAGTGTCTGATGCGATTCTGATATCACAAGACATTGCAAGCTCGCATCCGCCGCCGAGTGCAAATCCATTTACTGCTGCAATTGTCGGCTTTGATACTAGCTCCACTGTTGAGGTGACTAGCTGTCCTAGCTTTGCATATTCAACTGATTCATCTGCAGAAATCTTTGACATGTATTCGATATCAGCACCTGCAGAGAATGCCTTTTCGCCCTCACCTGTCAGGATTATGACCTTGACTGTGTTATCTTTGTCTAGTTCTGTAAATACAGAAATGATTTCTTTTGCAACATCAGTGTTCATTGCATTTAGCTTGTCTGGTCGATTGATTTTGACTGTAGCAATTCCGTCTGATTTTGATGTCGTAACTAAAGCCATGACTCTAGCAAAATTTTTGCTTGAAATAAATGTTTAGAGATGCTTGCCCCATTGAGCAAGTGCAGAGGCTGCTGCTACCCAGTCTCTCAGGTCATCATACACTGGTACGCCTTCTTTCTCAATTAGTGCAGAAATTTTCTGCGTGTATGGACCGCCGTTTCCGCCGACTAGCAGTGGTTTCTTTTGCTGTTTTGAAAAGTCAGCCAGATGCTGTATGATGATTTCCTCTAGTGGGTCGTCTTGGAATACGAACCAAGGCATTACAATATCCACGTTTGGATCCTCATAGAATTTCTGTATGGTATATCGATAGTCGTCTGCGTTAGCACCGCCTGTGACATCAGCTGGATTTCCTTTACCAATTACATATGTTGGCGGGAAATGTTCCTTCATTTCCTGTAGGGTCTTTGGTGTGACCTTTGCTAATTCCAGTCCCAATCTTTCAAAGTGGTCAATACCACCAATCATTGGGCCTGCTCCGTTACTGCACATTGCAGCTTTGTTTCCTTTTGCTGCTGGCTGCCATGCAAGTGCCTTTGTTACTGCAACTAGTTCTTGGTAGCTATCAACTGAAATGATTCCTGCTTGCTTGAATGCACCCATTATAATGGCATTAGAGCCTCCAAGGGAGCCGGTATGAGATGCTGCCTGCTTTGCGCCGGCCTCGGTTCTTCCGCTCTTCCATATCACCACTGGCTTTTTCTTTTCCTTCATTACGCGCTTTGCAGTTTCGATGAATTTTCGTCCATCCCCGAATCCTTCTACGTATAGTGCAATAACTTTGGTTTGAGAGTCACTTGCCAGATACCAGATCATGTCTGCTTCATCGACATCTGAGCGGTTTCCATAGCTGACCATTTTTGATAGACCAAACGAGTCAGCAGATTCCAAAAAGCTGATTCCCATGGTACCGGACTGGGATAATAACGCGACATTTCCTAGCTTTGCTCGGACCATTCTTGCCTGTCCCTGGAATGCGCAGTCCAGTCTGTTTGCTGCATTAAACATTCCAATGCAGTTTGGACCAATAATTCGGATTTGGTGTTTTTCTGATAATTCTTTTACCTGTGCTTCATATGCTGCGCGCTCTCCACCAAGCTCCTTTCCTCCACCGGATACAATAACCACGTTGTGGATTCCTTTCTTTGCACATGCTTCAAGGACTGGTGGTGTCACGGATAGGTCAACGCACACTACAACTAGGTCAACGTTGCCAGGAATTGCCTCAACTGATGGATAGCATTTTACTCCTAGGATTTCTTC
>CAYOBG010000034.1:0-12442 GCA_964402265.1 uncultured Candidatus Nitrosotenuis sp.
ACAGAATTGGACAGGCTCCAAAAATCCATGGGCTTTGCAGGCAGGTCAGAGGCAATTCGCGCAGGAATTCGAAGCTTTGTCTCAGAGGAAAAACAAAAGGATGAGCTTTCAGGAAACTTGCACGCAATTTTACTTGTCGTACATAATGACGAATTTGATGATATGATAGCTGGAATAAAGCACAGTTTTGAGGATCTAATCATTACACATTTGCACAGCAAGATTCACGGCAACAAGTGCGTTGAGCTATTCATGCTAGATGGCGAGGCAGAAAGAATTAGCACAATTACACGGAATTTTAAGATAAACAAGAAAATGGATAATGTGAAACTAGTAACGCTATGAAGAAATTTTTCTTGTTGTTTGCCTTGATCATACTAGTACCGATTGGTACTGCATATGGCCATGGCCTCGGCTTTGAAACAGTAAAGCTAAACATTGGCGATAAAAAAATCTCTGTTACCACACAAATCACGCCAACAGAGTTCTCAAATGCACAAAAACAAATCACCATGACTGTAACAGATTCCTTGACAACCCAGAACATGGATGCAGTTTTGTTGATTGCAATGCATCATGACGGAAATCAGGTCTTCAAGGAATATTTCACAACTACTAATGGCGTACTAAGAATAAATGTAGAGCCAACACCTAGTGGACAAATAAAAATCACGGGAGAGCAGGAACCCACATACAAAGCATGGTATGGAACAGACTCTAATCCGTTACAGATCTCAGGCCCACTTTTTAATTCAGGCGGACTGTATTCTTTTGATGTAGAAGTAAAGAGCATCGAGTCAGAAAATGATCTGCAAAACCAAGTTTTTTCCACATACATCACAATGGTCACAAATCACCTATATGATAAACAAGATAAAAATGGAAATGATGTAAAGTTTAGCGTCAAATCATATTATGATACGGTATCTAGTTTTGACTATGATCATACCACAAACTCTCTATCACTTGAAATACCATTTGACTGGAGCGAGAAAAACATCTCTCATACAGAGGTGGTCCATGAGGAGGTCCACTTTCCAAAGGAATTCTCTGACTTTGTGGTTCCAAGTTACACAGGCAAGGCAAATGACATAGAATTATTCAAGTCAGCAATCACAATCGATGATTATTCAATTGAGAATGAAAGAATAGTTCACTTGGTTCTATCTCAGGACACGCTAAGGTATCTCAAACAGGCGCAAAAGAGTGAAGGTGCAGAAAACCCACAGAGCATAAAATTTGTCCTAGAGACCGGAGGAGGGGTTATCTTTCCCATAATAGGAATGACCAAGGACGAATCAGTCCAAGTAGATCTTTCCTGGGAGCCAGAAACAATAGAGCCTGACAAGAACACCAAGTTCATCTTTACATTCAGAGACGGCAAGACGGGGGATCTTTTGCGTAATACAACATATGATTTTGTGTTATCTCAGAATGGGGAGGATCTCTACAGAAAATCCGCAAATGCGCAAATAGGCGGAGACTATGTAGATTACACATTTTCAGAGTCACAAAAAGGGCCAGTCACAATTCGATTTGATAATTTGCGTGGATCAGGTCAGGGAACAGAATTTAGCATAATGGTTGTACCAGAGTTTGGCCCACTTGTTACTATGATGCTAACATTATCAGTATTATCCAGCATAGTTATAGTAAACAGAAAAAGACTAGTGTTTTTCCAATAGTCTTTTTGCGTTTAGTGGATCCATAATTATGAGCATCCTAAGCTTTAGTCCACCCAATGAGGCAAATTCTGCAGTGCATGCAACTAGTGACTGGGTTTCTATTCCAATTTCCATTGCAGGAAATTCCAATAACGACCTAAATGTGTCCACTGCAAAGCCAGGAACATCTGCACTTGTGTTACAGCCCTGTTCATTTGCTAGTGCATTAAAAAACGAGCCAGAAAGAATATTTCCCGTTTCTGAGAGTGAGGATTTTGAGAGTTTTGTAAAAGAGTCCAGTCGTTTTTTGCCCAAAAGTCTTGCCGCGAATTTTTTGCCGTCTTTTTCTGGCATGTAATATAACACGCCAACATTGATGTCACCTGTTTGCTTTAGATATACAGCAGACATGTTAACTCCTTCCGCAAACGCGGGGGTCAGCTCGTCTAGTTCTGTTATGTCAAGGATTTGCGTTTTTCCTATTTTGTATTGGATTTGCTCCCCTAAGAGCATGCCCAATGCCTCGACTGTTTTTACTGAGACACATTTGGAAAAAATGTCAGAAAGACGACTCAGGTCATTTTCTGTCACAGCAAAGGACTGCATTAAGGCACTAATCCTATTTCTGTCGCAGCACCTTGTTTAGGACAAGGCCGACATTTGTTTTATCAAATGGTTTTACAATATAGTCTCTTGCGCCAAGCTTCATTGCATCTTGGACGATTTGTTTTTGCTCAACGGATGTAACCATTACAACTTTGGCCGCAGGATCGATTTTCATTATAGCTCTGAGTGCCTGAATGCCATCTGCTCGTGGCATGTTTACATCCATGGTAACAAGATCGGGTTTTGAAGTTTGATACGCCTTGACTCCATCCACACCATCTCCTGCTTCCAGAATTTCGGTTGCAAGTCCATTTGATTTTATGATATCCTTAAGAACAGTTCTCATAAAGGATGCGTCATCAACTACAAGAATTTTTTTGGTTCCGTAGCTCATTGTTTTTCTGCCCCCATTACTTTGGAAATATCTGAGCTAGAATCTTGCAATAATTTGACAACATCAAGTAAAATTACAAGTCTCTGGTTTAGTTTTGCTATTCCCTTGATGTAGTTGTGTGATTCCAGAACTGTTTGTGGTGCTTGTTCCAAGTCCTTGGTTTGAATTCTCATTACCTGGTCTACTTCGTCTACTAGAAAGCCAGTTTGAGTGCCATTTACTTCGGTGACTAGAATTCTTTGTTTTGAAGAGTTTGCTTCGGTTTGAGATGACAGTCCAAGCTTTTCCTTTACGTCAATTACGGGTATGATTAGGCCTCGCAGATTCATTATACCCTTGACGTATGATTTTGCTTTTGGAATGTTGGTTATTGCCTCGACTGCACGGATTTCTCGTATTTGCTCTATAGGTATGGCATATTCCTCCTTTTTTTGCTTGTCAACAAGGCAAAATGTCACTGCCTGAAATGAATCAACAGATACTACCTGTGTTGACATTAGAATGCTCCTCCCTTGAGCTCAACGCTTGTTAGAGACACGCCTTTCTTTAGGTTCATGAGAATTAGTTTTCTAATAAAATAATAACCTAGAGTGTGTTTGCGATGATCATACAGAATCACGGAATTATTCATTATTGCTTTGCCTCCAAAGTCACACAACTTTTGTAAATTCTTTCGCGAGCAAAAACAGATGAAAAGAGTTTTGCGGCATTGACCCCCATCATTGTTTCGTCTTGACCAATCACAAGACAGCCATCTACAGTTAGCAGTTTGTGGAATTTTTTAAATATCAATTCTTGTGCTGGCTTGTCATAGTATATCAGAACATTCCTGCATGTGATTAAATCCAGTTTGTCAATAGGGTACGATAAAATGTCCCCTTGCTCAAAGGTCACTAGCTCTTTTATGGAGTCATTGACTACATACGTGTCTTTTCCTGTGGAGACAAAATATTTTGATACAAGGTCTGCTGAGAGATTTTTTATGTTTTGAGAAAAATATTGCCCTTTTTTTGCACGTGTAATTGCTTCTACACTAATGTCTGTAGCGATAACGTTGAATTTGATGTTCTTTTTGTTCAATGTTTCTTTTAATAAAATTGCAAGGCTGTATGGCTCCTCTCCAGACGCACATCCAGCACTCCAAATTTTTAATGTAGTATGTTTTTTTGCAATCTGCGGAATTATGTTTGATGAAATACATTCCCACACAAACAGATCACGATAGAATTCGGTTACATTAATTGAAAAGCTCTTAAACAATAAGGTGGGCTCGTTTGAATCAGATTCTAGGACTCGGGCGTATTCAGAGCCATCCTTTACTCCTACAGTTCTCATACGTGCATTGATTCGCCTATTTAGAAACGGCCTCTTGAATTGTTTCAAATCTTTTCCAAGCTTATCCTGCATTATTTTACCAATTTTCTCAAATTGTTGATCAGTTACTGTCTCATTTAGGCTCAAATTGTCATAACTCCCTTTGTTCTGTCTTTTATTGTCATAACATCAGAATTGACATCAAAAATTACCCATCTTCCGCTGTGTGCTCCAACATCTTCTGCAAGTATTGGAATTTTTTTTTCTGCAAGTATTGTTTTGATGGTATCTACATTTCGTAGGCCAATGTTGAAGGTGTTCTGCTTTCCCTCGTTTTGAAAGACACTTGCACCTCCTGCCATCTTTGCCTTTAGCCGGTTTTGCTTTGCCCCTCCAACAGTAAGTTTGTCAAGTAAAACTTTGATTGCAACGTCAGCAAACTTTCCCTCAGGCTTTGGGATTGGATCAGAGGTGTTGTTTTTTGGAAGCATTACATGTGCCATGCCGGCAATTTTTGCCACTGGATCATAAATGCAGATAGCAACACAAGAGCCGACAAATGTTTGGAGTACTGTCTTGTCTTGTGCAGTAAGGCCAAGTCCTCCCATTGGGATTTCAACTGTTGTTGTGTTCTGTGCCTGTTTTGTAAAGCTCATTTACTGTCCCCTAGAATATCACCGAGTAGCGCATCAAGTTCTGAGTTTTGGCCGCCAACGGGATACGAGGACTCCTGTTGAACTTGACATGATGGATCAGACTTGTGACATGCAAGTAGTTTTCTTGCATCGTTTGGGTTTTGCATTATTATCATGTGCAGTTTTGCGCCACTTGACTCTCCTACAAGCTCAACATCGGCAATTACCGCATCATCTGAAGGATTGATTACATCTTTGACAGAGATATCAATTAAGGAGTGAAGCTCATCATTTTTGTAGTCAGGCGTGGATAGATCCACTCGGAACCCCGTTCCATTTGATAGTGCATTAAAAAACGATCCAGTCATGATATTTGCCACTTCCTGGATTGCAGATGCGCCCATTTCGTCTATCTGAGGTACGTCGGTTTGGCACAAGAGTTTTGCCGCGATTTTTCTAGCATGCTTTTCCTTTATGGTATATAGAATCTCAATGTGGGTATCGCCCTTTCCGTTTAGTCGCACTGCACACATTTTGATTTCATCAGGTTCTAGCTTGATGTTTTTGATTTGTGATACGCCATTATCCAGAATTCTAACGCTGTGGTTTATTGGCTCACTGAGTAGTGTTGATAGTGCACCAGATGTCCTTGATGTTATGTACTGACAAAAGATTTGCTCAAGTGATTGGGTCTCAATAGAGTTAAGAAGCGGTATTGTGCTCAGATGAATTCACCTAAACTAAAAGTGCCGGATCTAAGATCAGCGCAACGCTACCGTCTCCAAGTATGGTTGCGTTAGTGAAAATATCCGATGAGTGTGCCTCATTTCCAAGTCGTTTAATTACAATTTCCTGCTTTTTGTCATACGAGTCCACCACCAATCCATATGGCTTTCCTCCCTTGTCAACAATGACTACAGTAATGGTCTCAGATTGGGTGTGGTTTTGTTCAATTCCTAATAGTTGCGCTACACGCACCAATGGAACTACTTGTTCGCGCAGGACAATAGTTTCCTGCCCATGTATGCTTTTGATTTGAGTAGGGTCAATTACTACGGTTGTTGAAATGCTAGATAATGGAAGAACGTACTTGTCTCCGGATACATTGATGAGCAACCCCCCAATTATTGAAACACTCAATGGAATTGTAAGGACCAGTGTTGTTCCTTTGCCTTTCTGGGTGTGATTTTGACATTTCCTCCCACCTGCTCTACCTGAGTTATTACTACATCCATTCCAACACCTCTTCCTGAGACATCAGTTACCTCCTTTGCAGTGGACAATCCCGGAGTGCCAAGCAGATTGATTGCTTCTTCTTCTGACATTTTCATTGCCTGCTCTTCTGTGAGAAGGCCTTTTTCTACTGCCTTTGCCTTTAGGCGATCAAAATTGATTCCGCGCCCGTCATCTTCTATTTTGATTGCAACTCTGTCGCCAACGCCATATGCAGTTAATCGTATTATACCAGTTGTTGGTTTTCCAGATTCTGTTCGTTCTTGTGGCGGTTCCAGTCCGTGATCTACGCAATTTCTCAAAATGTGCAAGAGCGGATCAGTTATTGCATCAAGCACTGTCCTGTCTAGTTCAATTCCAGAACTTTCCATGACTAGATTTACCTGTTTGCCAAGCGAAGCTGATGTATCTCTGACAAGTCTTGTAAATCTGCTAAATATCTGATCAATTGGAACAAGCCTTAGCTTCATGGATTGGTATTGCAGATCAGTTACCAGCCTATCAAGCTCCATCATTACCTGATGTGATTCGTCTGTGCTCTTGCTTAGCGTCTGCTCTAGCCTCATTTTTGATATGACAAGCTCACCCACCAAATTCACAAGTGAGTCCAAGTCTACCATTTTGACACGAATTGTTGGGGATTTTGTATTGTTTGTAGCAGCTTCTGTTGCAGTATGTTGGACTTCGTCTGGTTTTTCGAGCATTTGTAGATATGGTGCCAGATCTACCTTTTTGGCCTCATCAGCAATCATCTCGCGTAATAAATCAATACACTTGAAAAGTGCACTTGCTAAATTTGGTGTGAGTTTGTCTTGTCCCTTTCTAATATTATCAAAAATGTTTTCAATGTTTTTGCACAGCTCTCTTGTTTCAGTATAACCCATTGTTGCCGACATGCCCTTTACCGTATGAGCAGATCTGAAAATCAGGTCAAGATATTCTCGCTTTTCTGGCTCTTCTTCCAGCTTGAGCAAGGTTTCATTTACTGTCTCTACGTGTTCTAGTGCCTCAGAGACATACATCTCTCGGTAGCTACTTTGCGACAAGTCTTTTGACCTCCTCAGTTATTGCTTCTGCAATTTTTTCTGGCGGCAAGAGTTGATCTACAGCATTTAGATCCACTGCAGCCTTTGCCATGCCAAAGACAACGGATGACTTTTCATCTTGAGCAAATGTTTTACCACCCCTTCGTTTTATTGTCTTCATTCCAAAGGCGCCATCATGACCCATTCCGGTAAGTGTCACACCAATGGTATTTGCGCCAAAAAGCTCCGATGCAGAAACCATGGTGATGTTTGCTTCAGGCCTAACTCCAAATCTCTTTGGGCCATTGACTAGCTTGATTTTCAGATTAGAATCAACCTCCATGTGTAAATCACCTGGAGCAACCAGTGCCAATCCCTGTGTGATTAGGTCTCCTTCCTGTGCCTCTTTGACTCGAATTGAACATGCATCATCGAGTCTTTCGGCAAACTTTTGTGTAAAGCCCTTTGGCATGTGCTGAACAACTAATATTCCTGCGTTGAGATCAGACGGAAGTCCTGCAAGAATTGTTTGCACAATGTTTGGCCCACCAGTTGATGATGCAATAGTAACTACAACAGATGCTGCTTGAGATGATACTATTGCTTTTCTTTTTGGTTTTAGGTTTCCTATTTTTTCAAGAACTAGCTTGTACGGATCACATTTTGCTGCAACATTAATTTTTGAAATCAGCGTTTCTTTTAGCTGTCCAGTGCCGTCGGGATTTACCTGTGATATTGGAACAAAATCAATTGCGCCATTTTCCAGTGCATCTAGTACTATTTTAGCGCCGTCTTGACTGAAACTACTAACTAGAATTGTCGGAATCAGAGTTCCACGCTTTACCATTTCCTCAATAAATGTGACGCCATCCATTCTCGGCATTTCCAAGTCAAGCAAAATGACGTCTGGCTTTTGCATGGCAATTTTTCGCAAGGCTTCAATCCCATCTCTTGCAACATCATAGACTCGAATCGTATCAGTTGAGACAAGGTCCTTGAGGAGAGTGCTCATGTATGATGAGTCATTTATTATCAAGACGTTAATCTGAGAAGAAACTGGCTTTGCTAGCAACTACACAATCACCTTTTTTGTACCCAAGTCTTGAAAAATTCTCATAAAGTTAGGACTGATCAATCCAAATTGCATTAATATCGTCAAACCAAATCACGATATATCATCAAGTGTGTTTATGGTGATCAGACAAAAGTTAGCAGATCGTTTGACTAGTATTACTTTCTTAGATTTACAAGCTTACCTGAGAGCTCTTTTTGAGCCTCTAGCGCCCTCTGCATTGAAAGCTTGATGCCATTATACAATATTGGGTCCTTTTGGTCTAGTGACATTTTCTCGAGTTTTTCGAGCTGTTTTTGGATGTCTTTGAGATAGTCCAGTCCCCATTGGTATCCATCAGCCTCACTCATTGGCTTATTTTGTTCTGTTTCTATTTTGTCATAGATTTCTTCTAATTTTGGCATCCGATATGACATCTGCTCATGCCAACATTAGATATTGTATTAAACTACAGGGAATTTTGCCTAAAAGATCGATTCCAAATTGGTAAAAACTAGCCAGAATTTTCTCGAATTATTTGAGTTGGTGGAATTCCCTGCTGATCTTCTGCAAATACTGCGGCAAGTTCTGCTGGAATATCATCAATAGTTTGGGTTGCACTCTCCACTTGAGTGATTTCTGATTGGGGTTTTTCTGGTTGTTCTGATATTTGTGCCTGTTTTTGCTCAGGCTTTGTTTCTGTTGGTTTTTTCTCAGCACTTGTGGATTCGATTGATTCCTTTTTGCCCAAGAGCAGCGATTCCGCATCAAGTAAAACCACCAGTCTTTGCTCAAGTTTTGCTATACCTTTGATGTAGTGAGAGTCTACTGTTCCCTGTGGGGCCTGCTCTATGTCTTTTGTTTGTATTCGCATTACCTGATCTACTTCATCAACCAAAAGACCCGTGAGTGAGCCAGAAATGCTGACTACTAAGATTCTTTGCTTTGATGTTGGAGATTCTGTACGTGTTCCAAGGCCGAGTTTTTCCTTTACATCAATTACTGGTATGATTAGGCCACGCAGATTCATTATTCCTCTAACGAATGACTCAGAGCGCGGAACTCGTGTAATTTTCTCAACTGAACGTATCTCTCGTACTTGCTCTATTGGTATGGCATAATCTTCTTTTTTGTTAGATTGGTTTAGTATGACAAAAGATACCACCTGAAATGTGTCTACAGATGCTGTTTGTGCGCTCATTTATGATTTTAATATTTTAAAATCACAATATAGGATACTGTATGTTTGATCTACCCATACAATGTTGACCTAGACTCACGGCTTGGCAAAGTCAAGTACGTGTATGGCCAAATAGTCAGATAGCACTATATCCATTACAAACATGACAACAGAACCGATTATTATCAACAATCCCATGTGATAGAACACTGTCTTGTATAGGCCACCTTGTGCTACCTTGAGTGCCATTGCAGATATTGATGAGGTCATTAATATCATCAGCGGCATCATCAGTGCCATGAACTGCGGATCAATTGGAGTTAGGTGAAGTGTGTCATTTGAGACATCAACCGTATTTACAAGATCAAAGAATATTCCTGTGAGTTTGTTCATCAAGCCAAATACTGCCAGAGTTAGTGCGTGTAAGACTAGGATAATTGTCTCAAATGTCTTTGCAGTTTGAGTTCGCTTTGCTCGAAGCTCGTTTATCTTTACTGTGATATCAGAGACATGGTTTCCAGCCAGATTGAGATTGCCACCTTTGTCCATCGCATAGGATATGACCTCGTTTCCATTCGCAATGATTTGGCTTCCAGTATCACGAGATAACAGCTCAAATGCCATTTTTTGCTCCACTCTGTGTTTGATTCTGTTTTTAAATCGCTGAATGTTTTCTTGTAATGGTCCAAAGTCGCTTCTGAGCACTGCCTCAAGGGCACCGCCGACTGAGCCCACAGTAGCATAGATCTCACCAAAGTGGCGTATGAATTGAGGGTACCAGTCATTTAGCTGTTTTACTTTTTGCTCCATTTTTCTTGCAAGCATTCCAGGATAGAGAAGTGGTGCGCCCGCAATTCCAATTGCAAGTGTGGTAGGCAATATTTGTGTAAATAGTAAAACCGCACCAATTCCCACACCCGCACCAACGGTCATGTAGATTTTCAGTCTAAACTTGAGGTCCTCATCTGCGCTTGCATATCCAAGCTTGTCTCGCGGGAACATGATATACATCATAAACACAAATGCGCTCATGCTTGCAGCCACGCCAATAAATGACATTAGCAAAATTTGCTCAGAGTTTTCTTGGCCCATGAGCATACTCATAATGGAGTTTGCTGCAATCATAAATGCCGCAGTAGACATTAGCGTGTAAAACATTTCTAGAAATAGTTTTTCGTTTTCCAGTTTTCTCTCATATACAATTACATAGGTTGTGAGTGTGGCTTTTAGCTCGTCTCCAAAAAAACTCTTGAGTGCATCACCCAGTCTAAGTACCTGTGCTAGTTTCATCAAGAGTTGTTTTAGCTGATCTGTTTTGTCAGTTGAAACCTTGTCTGCTATCATTTCAAGCGACTTGGATATTCCGTATCCCCATCCGACTCCAAGCTGATACACTTCCTTGAATGCAGCTGTGTATTTGCCATATGCTGACTCTCGTGTTGTCTTGATTAGGTCTACTCCACCAACCTCACCAGTCGATATGCAATACAGAAATGCCACAAAGTAGACAAATTTCTCATCATTTTTTTGTAGATTTGAAAGTGAGATATTCTTGAGTAATGGAATTTGCATCATAGAGTATCAAGTTCCTTGTAGAACGCTTCTAGGCCTATCTCTCTGCAGTGAGATATGGAATCAAATACATCATAAAAGTTGAAGATCCTTTTTTCCATCATTTTTTGTAGGATTTTTGCACGTAATTCCAGTTCTTCATACAAGAGTCCTTCATCTCTTTTTGACATGCCTCTTTTTTCCAAAACCTTTTGAACAAAAAGCGCACTGGAGCCTTTTCCTCGGAATTTCACTTCATCTGTTCCAGGATCCCAGTTAAACACAGGAATGAACATGATGTTTCCACCTTCTGCGTTATACCCAAGGACCTCATTAATTGAAAGGACACGTCTTACTCTTTTTCCTCCAGGACCCTGAACAGCACCTTGGAATAGTGCAATGTTTAGGTTTTCTACATTAGTTTTCGGTATGAGCATTGGGGGATTGGTAATTCTTTGGATTAGTGCAGTCATGTTTGCTGCGTGGAATGTAGATACCACTGGGTGACCAGTCTGCATAGCCTGAAACGCAATGTTTGCCTCTGCACCTCTGATTTCTCCTACAAAGATGTAGTTGGGACGCTGTCTTAACGCAGCCTTTAGCAGATCAAACATCGTAACTGATGAGTGTTCGTTTCCGGTGTCACGTGTCTGTTCGTTGATCCAGTTAGAGTGCGGTAGAGTAAGTTCCGGGGTGTCCTCGATTGTGACTATTTTCCAGTTTGACGGAATAAATGCAGTCAGTGCCATAAGAGTGGTGGTCTTACCGGACGCAGTTTCTCCGTTGATGAACACACTCATTCCTTCTGCCATCATCATCCACATGTACGCGGCTTCCCTAAAGTCAAGTGCCTTTGATGTCAAGACTTGGGTAATTGATAGAGGGGTACTAGCGAATTTTCTGATTGTAGCATTTGTTCCTTTTCGTGATATGTCCTTACCAAACACAATGTTGATTCTGGACCCATCAGGGAGTACTGCGTCAATTACTGGCTTTGCATGGGATACGGTTTTTCCAAACTGCTCTGACATGCTAATGATTAGCTCATCAATTTCTTCAACACCCAAAAACATCGGACACTTTAGTGCACCAAAGGATTTGTGAATCACATAGACGTTTCCTGCACCAATAATGGATATGTCTTCTAGATTAGAGTCTGCTAGGAATGGATCTAATATGCCAGTTCCTGCTCTTTTTTGCAGGAAATGGTATCGCAGGCCAACCCAGTCATTTTTGTACACTGGAAGTGATTTTATCTTATAGACATCACCGACTGTGTTATAATCAACAGGTGCTTCCGAAATCTGGGTATTGGATTTTAGATAATTCTCAATCATGTTGAATCGTTCCGTGATTTCAAGAGGTGGAGACATGTCTGCTGACTGGATTGCAAACATTTTGTCCGCAAGATCCATTATTTTTCTCTCAGGCGGATCTGGCTCTATGATAACATACTCCATGTACCCGTCATCAGAGGATGTGTGCGGGTTGATGTGGATATAGGTAGTATCAGTAACTGGATAGACTAGATTTGGTTCTTTGAGTTTTTTGTGTTCTGCCTGCAGCTGTTCTGTGAATAGAGGCAATGGATTTCCTCGTGCAGTATACATGTCGACATAGCTGAGCAGGTGAGATGCTTTTTTGAGCTCCTCGATGAATTTTTTGTCTTTTACTTGAGCAAAATCAAAGGGCATTTTCTAGGCCTCTCCATCACCCTCTAGGCATTTGCCATCGATATTGGGACGATCTTTATTCCAAAGGTCATATCCACATCAAAGGCAAATCCAGA
>CAYOBG010000035.1:0-12335 GCA_964402265.1 uncultured Candidatus Nitrosotenuis sp.
GGTTTTACCTATTCCAGTATCAGTTCCTGTGATGAAAAATGACTTCATACAAGAGGCCTATTGAATACAGAATTAATCTTTTCACCGCTTGATTATTAAAATGAAAATAAGTTCGAAATGACAGTGAGAGACCACAGCTCTGTTTGGCATCCATATACACAAATGTCAGAATGGGATTCTTTTCCAAATATTGTAAGAGGGGATGGATTCTGGCTAGTTGATTCCAATGGAAGGCGATACCTAGATGGGGTTGCAAGCATGTGGTGTAATGTTTGGGGCCACTCTAGAAAAGAACTCATAGATACAATAAACAATCAGTCAAAAAAAATAATCCATTCTTCATTATTTAATCTCACAAACAGTCAGGCTGAATCATTAGCAGAGAATCTAATCTCAATTTCGCCCAGAATGAATCGAGTATTTTATTCGGATAACGGTTCGACTGCCATGGAAATTGCATTCAAAATAGCAATTCAGTACTGGCAAAATATTGGACAAAAAAACAAAACAATGTTTGCTACACTTCAAAACGGATATCATGGGGACACATTTGGTACAATGTCAGTCGGTTTTGTTCCAACGTTTTTTGCCAAATTCAAAAGCAATCTCTACAAAACAATTCAAATTCCATTTGAAAATAGTTACAGAGTTTCAAATCTCAAAGATTACTACACCCAGACGTTAGAAAAAATTGAAACACAGTTATCAAAAAATCACAATATTGCAGCATTTGTGATGGAAAGTGGGGCACAGATAGCAGGAGGAGTTAATATTTACCAAAATGGATTTCAGTCTCGAATAAGCAAGCTTTGCAAAAAATATGATGTTTTGTTTATTCTAGATGAGATCGCAACCGGGTTTGGAAGGCTAGGATCACAGGTTGAATACACCGCACAGAAGAGCATTCCAGACATTGTTGCATTTGGAAAAATGCTCACGGCTGGATATCTGCCATTAGCTGCAACACTAGTAACTAAGAAAATCTATGATTCATTTTTGGGTAATTATCATGACATGAGGCACCTGTATCATGGACATACGTTTACCGGCAACCCACTAGCATGTGCAGTTGCAAACAAAAATCTTGAATTATATCAGAAAATGAAATTGATTTCCAAGGTATCTAGGACCACGAAATACTTGAAAAAACGACTCAAAGAATTTGATGAGATTGAAATCGTTGGAGATATCAGACATGGTGGAATGCTTGCTGCGATCGAATTGGTATCAAATAAAACAAAAAAGACGCCAATATCATTTTCAAAATCTACAAACAAAATCGTTTTTGATGAGGCAAAAAAACACAAAATCTATCTCAGGACTCTCGGTAACATTGTAATGCTAGTTCCACCTCTGGCAATATCTGAAAAAGAACTAGACTTTTTAATTGATGGTACGATTAAGACCATCAAAAATATATCAAAATAATTGTAAACCGGATATCAAATAGTGGTTAACATTTTGAAATCTTAATTAACAGTAAAAGATCGTAATAAAATATTGGATTCTCAATTCATTTTAAACTGTCAAAACAAGGTTTTATCAGGACAAAGTCTTTCAGAAAATGAATTATCCAACCTAATCAATACAGCCGATCTTAGATCATTGTCTGATGCGGCAAATACAATCACACGCGCATTCCAAGGAAACAAAGTAGATGTTGAACAACTTGCAAATATTAAAAAAAATTATTGCAGCGAAGATTGTGTATTTTGTGGACAGTCAGCATTTTTCAACACCGGAATTGACAGTTACCAATTGTTGCCTGCAGAAGAAATCGTCAGCATGGCAAAAAAAGCATTAGAGGAAGGTGCCGAATCATACTGTTTGGTTGCAGCGTGGCGCGAACCATCAGATACCGATTTTGCCAAAGTTTGCAACATCATATCTCAGATAAGAGACAAAATAGGAATATCAATAGAATGTAGCCTTGGCTTTCTCACTATACATCAAGCAAGAAAACTCAAAGAGCTCGGAGTAAAAAGATACAACCATAACTTGGAGACTGCCAGATCAAAATTTCCACAAATCTGCACTACCCACACATACCAAGACAGAATAGATACACTACACATTGCAAGAGAGGCAGGGCTTGAGCTTTGCACTGGCGGCATCATAGGAATGGGTGAAACCAGAGAACAACGACTCGAGATGATCTCAGATTTAGCACAGCTAAAGCCAGAAGAAGTCACGATAAACCTACTAGTAGCAATTCCAGGAACCCCACTTGAACTTCAAACACCAATTTCATTTGAAGAGATTTTACGCGTTTTTGCAGTAACCAGATTTGCATTACCAAGATCAATCATCAAGATTTCAGGAGGGCGAGAGGTACACCTAGAAGATTCAGGCGAGGAATTGCTACTCAGCGGTGCAAATGGCATCATAAGTGCAGGCTACCTTACACTCAGCGGAAATCCCATGAACAAAGACCTAGAAATGATCAAAAAGATCAACCTTGAAGCAAAAGCTTGATTATGTATCTCAGAGACTTTCTGAGCTAAAAAAACAAAATCTGTACAGGCAACTCAGAAGTGGCAAAGTAAATGGGCCATACATTACATTTGGAACAAAAAAGCTAGTAAATTTCTGCTCAAATGACTATCTTGGACTATCCAATGCAAAAATCATCCCAAGACAACTTCAATCAAGCTCAAGACTCGTATCTGGAAACGACGCATCGTTTAGTAAGCTAGAAAAAATGCTCGCTTCTCACAAATCACAGGAATCCGCACTTGTTTTTCCCACGGGCTATATGGCAAATATTGGTTCAATACCGGCAATAGTAGAAAAAAGCTCAATCATATTTAGTGATGAGTTAAACCACACTAGCATAATTGAGGCATGTAGACTGAGTGGCGCAAAGATCCAAGTGTACAAGCACAACGATATGAATGATTTAACAGAAAAGACCTCCAAATTCAAAAATCAAAGAAAATTCATCATAACCGAGGGAATCTTTAGCATGGATGGGGATTATGCCAAGCTGGACGAAATTTCTGAAATATGCGATAAGACCCAATCTATTTTGGTTTTAGATGATGCTCATGGAGATTTTACTGTTGGAAATAACGGAAAGGGCTCCGCAAATCATTTTGGGGTTGAGAAAAAAATTGACGTCTACATTAGCAGCTTAAGCAAGGGCTTAGGCTCCTTTGGCGGATATATCGCATCATCAAAACCGGTTGTGAATCTATGCATAAACAAAGCTCGCACATTCATTTACACATCTGCTCTCCCATCATTTCTTGTAGAATTGTCTTTGGCAAAACTTCAACATGGCAGGGCAAGACAACAAAAAAAATTAAAACAAAACGTTTTGCTCTTATCCTCAGGTCTAAAACAAATCGGTTATGATATCAAATCGCAAACGCACATCATCCCAATCATAATAGGAGATGAGATAAAAACACTGAAGTTTGGCAGGTTCATATATGATAACGGGATTTTTGTTCAACCGATAAGATATCCAACAGTTCCAAAGAACGGTGCAAGACTACGAATTTCGGTTACGGCTTGGCTTTCAAAAAAACAGATCAATTCATCACTGGATATTTTTGAAAGGGCGGCAAAAAAGTTCCAGTTGTTTTAATTATCTTCGCATATCAAAGCCCATAAACGCAGGTGAGCCAACATATATCGCGACTGCAACTACAATTCCAAGTGCAATTCCAATTAAGATGAATCTCTTGTTCATGAACGATCCACAAAACAGTTAGATAAAAAGCAATGTCAATTTGGAGAAAATCTGGAACAATCCTTTAATAAAAAAATTCATTATTTTTTTCATGGCGGAACTAACCATAGCAATTGCGGCAGTAGCAGGGTTAGGATCATTTCTTGCACCATGCATTTTACCAGTAATTCCTGCATTTTTAGCATATATTTCAGGCACGACAATCACAGATCTTCAGAAAAATAATGGAGTAATCACCATATCAAATCGACTAAATATCTTATTGAACACGATATTTTTTGTTCTTGGATTCTCAGCAGTATTTTCTATTTTTGGCGTGATATTGAATAGCGTTCTCTCTAGTACAGCATCGGGTCTGACATCCGGACTAAACCAAATTGGGGGCATAATAATAATTGGGTTTGGTGCATTTATGTTGTTATCAATTAGAATAAACAAACTTAATTTTGAAAAGAAGTTTTTACCAAAAGGCGGCAAGGCAAGCTATCCACTTTCGTTTGTTTTTGGTCTCGCGTTTGCTACTTGCTGGACGCCATGCATTGGTCCGATTTTGGGAAGTATTCTGACTTTGGCAGCAACCACTCCTGGACAAGCATTTACGTTATTACTCGCATATTCACTAGGACTTGGAATTCCATTCATCTTAATGGGAGTCTTTTTCTCAAAAATGACAAGGCTCATTCGGGCATTGAGTAGACATCTCAAATATTATTCCATCATAATGGGCGCAATGATCATAGTGCTTGGAATCTTAGTTCTAACAAACCAGCTTGCAACAATTGCAAGTTTTCCATTATTGAATAACTTATTGTTGGGATGAAAAAATGAGATCTGAAATAAAATCCGCCATAATCATGGGAATAGTCATAATCGGTGCAATGGCAGGACTTGGAATCTATTTCACATCACTAGAGCAATCAAATTATGGCAGTCCAAGTACTCAGTCACAACAAAATCCTACCGTTTCAGACATTGATAAAAGTCGCTTCAAAAAAGCCCCAGAATTACAAGGGATTGCAGGATACATCAATACTGATTCAGAGGAATTAAAAGAAAAAATCAAAGGCAAGGTTGTTTTGTATGATATTTGGACATATAGTTGCATAAACTGTCAAAGAACTCTACCATACATTACAGCATGGGATGAAAAATATTCAGACAAAGGCTTACTCGTAATTGGAATTCATTCTCCAGAGTTTGAATTTGAAAAAGATATCAATAATGTGCAGTTGGCAGTAGAAAAATTTGGAATAAAGTACCCAGTAGTTCTTGACAACGATATGAAAATCTGGGATTCATTTGAGAATCATTATTGGCCAAGAAAATACATTGCGGATGATCAAGGGTATATCAGATATGATCACATTGGGGAGGGAGCGTATGATGAAACTGAAAAAATAATTCAACAGTTACTAGAAGAACGAGCTAAAAATCTCGGATTAGATAGTACTATGCCCCAGTCACTAGTAGACATCAGAGAAGAGGAATATGGTGCAAGAACGCCGGAACTATACTTTGGGTATAATTATGCATCAGGTAGAAACCAATTCGGCAACCCAGAAGGATTCAACCCAAATAATGATATAAAATACTCGATTCCAGAAAAATTGCAGCAAAATAATTTCTATCTTGATGGAACTTGGAAAAATCTTGCGGATAGGATGGTTTTGATCTCAGATACGGGTAAAATCGTTTTGCCATACACTGCAAAACAAGTCAATATTGTAGCGTCAGGAGATTCTGAACTTTTGATTCTACTAGATGGCAAAACATTAGATTCAACAAAATACGGCTCAGATGTAATACAAAACGGCAAAATCACAACATCAAACTCCAGATTATACAACATCATAAAAGACACTGAATCTGAAAGTCACGTGCTTGAAATTCAGGTAAGCAAGCCTGGCTTTGAGATATACACATTTACTTTTGGCTAAACCTGTAACCACACTGTCTTGTTACTGGAGTGACAGTACCCACAGTTACAAATTTCTTTAAAACCAATTTTTCAAGCACATATGGAATATGGGGTCACTAAGCGACAAATGGAATGATTTTGGAAGATCTGAGAGCCTCTCACAACGAATTGTTGATAAGGTAAAGCCGGATGTCCCACTCAAGAATAAAATCGATGTCGCACAGAAAAACCTGCAACTCCAAATTGTCAAACTAGACGGGATTTCCCAAAAAATAAAACAAAAAAATGACTATATTTTTAGCAAGATAGTTTCTGCTCAAAAATCAAATAATAATTTGCATGCAAAAGCATATGCAACCGAGCTTTTAGAAATTAGAAAAATGCACAACATGGTAAACGGTGCAAAATTAGCATTAGAACAAATCCAACTCAGACTAAACACAGTATCAGAACTAGGCGATATCGTAGTAACATTGAGCCCATGCATGTCAGTAATCAAGGGATTAGGTAGCTCACTTTCAGGAATAATGCCAGAAGCAACATCATCCATGCAAAACCTCTCACAGATATTGGGAGATGTATTGACTGGATCTTCAATGAATGCCGCAGATACAACAGTATCTACTTACAGCCCAAGCTCCGACACATTAGCAATCCTAGAAGAAGCCCAGGCAGTCATAGAGGGACAGGCAAGAGCAAGCATTCCAGAGCCACCAACCAACATTTCAAGTGGCGCGGTAAGAAGAGAATCACTCATTTAGATTTCTTTTTACTTTTTTCAACCAGAATTTTCTTTATTCTAGATATTGTCGGGTAACTGTAGCCACGTTTCCTATAATTTGAAATCATCATTTTCCAGTTTTTCAATCTCCACTGGGCCTGCTCATTTGTAACAGAATGAACTTCTTTTTGGATTATGCTTTTTCGCCCCACTTTGAGAACGCCTGCATCTTTTGCAGACCAGCGGTTTCTTGCAAATTTTAATCCAGACAAAATTTCTTCAATAGGCATTTCTTTAAAACAGTCTTCGATTATTCGAAATTCTGCTTCAGAAGGCCTTGACTGAACCTGAAGTTTTATCTCTTCCACGAGAGAACCGCGTCTTCATTTCTTAATAGAGAGTAGATAAGCTAGATTTTACAAAACTACCAAATGCGCATTTTTGAATCCAGGTCGATTCTACAAAATACAGTCGATCTAAAACTGATTCTTGCATTAGAAAACAAATTCTTAGATTAGTTTAATAACCCAAGTTAGGCGTATTTTTATCATGAATAAGACTATGTTTGCCGCAATCTTTTCCGTAGTCGTCTTGTTGTTTGGTGCGGTCGCATCGGTAATTGATCTAGTACCAGATGCAGATGCTGTCAAATCACGCGGACACTGGTTAAAGGATGTAGGCACATGGAAGAAGAGCAGAGCACCATCCAAAGTATGTGGTGACGAACTTTGTGGCTCTATGAATGATTCCTCAATCGGCTTGAGAAAAGCTCAAGTTGACAGAGGATTTTCAAGATAGGGGTAAACCGTAACCCTTTAACTTTTTACTTTTTAATAGTTAAAACGATTAACTGGTTTTAATTTTTAGTAGTTCCTTGTGAGTGTACGTGTCATATGGAGATTTGTAGGTTCTAGCTTTGAAATTCCATTTGAAGTATGGTTGACCCTCACATAGTTCATCGCCACATACAGAATTACCCATCCATTTTGAAATTTTGTGTCTTTGGCTTTTATGTTCAGATTTTTTTGCCTCTGCAAGAGGATTGGATTCTATTGCAGTAACTACTGTCATAGATAAGAGGACTACAATTGTGAGTAATGCGGCTAACTTGAGCATGTTTGGTAGTGTTTTTTGCGATTAATTAATCAATCCATTTATTGATATTTCAAAATTCGAATTTAGAAATAAAGAATTTTAGAGTGTTAATTGTTTGCGCCGCTATTACCTATGCGCTTTACTGTCCTAAGATGAGTCCCATCTTCACAAAGTTGGTCACCGCAGACCTTCTTTGACCATTTACTGAACTTGTGTTTTGGAGATTGCTTCGATGTTTTAGCTTCCGCATATTGTTCAGATGAAAGTGCAATTACCAAAACTGCAGAAAGTAGTATGCTTATTGCAGCAAGACCCAAAAGCTTTCTAATCATTGTTCTAATCACCATTTCCTACTTAATTAATTGATCTTTTCATAATCTTTCAAAACTCGAATTTGGAAATATTTGTAATTTGTACGTAAAATTGACTAGAAATCAGCCTCTAACACATCTCGGATCATCAATCTGTGATGAGGAAGAAGTTTTCTTGGAAGATTGTGAAAAAACTTGGCGCCACTGCTTTGAAAATCGGTTTTCAACTTACCACCAATGACTAAGACTATGAATCCATGAGAAACATCATGACGAAAAGTGTCAAGACTTTCATAAACCCCAACAAACTTTTTGATTTTGACCCTCAAGTTTAGCTCTTCTTTTGCAGACCTTTTTACAGCATCTTGCATTGTTTCGGTTTTGTGAATCATACTACCAGGCAAATGCCAATATCCTTTGTATGGGTTTTTAGTACGTTTGGTCAAAAGCACAGACTTACCATCTAGAATTATCAAGTCAACACATGAAAATGCAAAATATTTTCTGAAATTATCATACTCTTTTTGCGGAGCCTTACGTATCTTAGCCAAGTTTTGTTTCAATACCCCCACCTTTTTGAATCGAATAGGGCCAATTAATCGATTCTTTACCCATAGCTAGTCCGAAAGATCCAGATTTTTGCAATTTGTCCAATAATCACAATTTTGCGAGTTTGTTCGTAAATGCTAAACCCCCTCCTGTGAGATCATCATTTACGAGTAAAGCGGTTTTTTCAGAAATGCTTGTTTTTGACGGGGGTTTAACGTTTGTGCCTAACTAATGCGGCCCAGCCCCATTACCCAGCCAAAGGCATCAAAACTATTCTTGTTACGAAGAAAAGCTAAACCCCTGATTTTTGACAATTTTTTGTGATGTTTTGTCGTTTTTCACATATCAGAACTATGCAGAACTAGGCAGTTTTGGAATTAGTCTGAAATAGTATAAGATTTTTTCATATACACTACAGTGTATGCTAGCCCACCACATAAAACGCCGATTGCCAGAATTCCAATAAATGATGCTATTGGTGGGATAAACGAGTCCATTATAGCTAGGTTTGGCTTGCCAATTTGACCCTCTGTAACCAAAGAAAGTGCGCCAGAACCTGACAATCCAGCAAAGATCATAGATAATGTGGTACCAATCCCTCCAATATTCATGCCCAGAAGGTGTATCCAGACAAGAAACTTGATCTTTCCAGATATTCTCTTTTTTTGATTAATTTCCAGGTGGTTGTAAAATACTGCAGTAACTGCTACTGCAACAGTTATGATTAGATATAGCATCAATCCGATAAAAAACCATTTTGCAGGACCTTCAAATGATAATGACAGAAACTGGATCATGTTAACATCACTTGCAAAAATCATCTGAATGCCAACCATGCTGAGTGCTAAAAATGTGATAATTCCACCCTGAACAATTGCGGCTATGATAAAACGGCTTCCCCAAGTACTTTTAGCCACTTCCATGCAAACGTTACAATTTCACTACGATAAAGTGATGTTTGTTAAGTATAGTTCACATTTGGAAGCTCTGGTTTTACCAGATTTAGTTAGCTAGTGTGATTTTTTCTCTGGTTTCAACTATCTCTATTTCTATTGTTTCCAGCGGATCTTCAACCTGGTTCCTTCGAATTGACAAAAGCTTTGGCTTCTCAAAGTCCACAGTACAGTCAGGGCAGGCATATACCAAAACCCTATGCTCATTTGGGGCTTTTGGGTTTGAAAGGCGGGGGTAATAGGTCAGTCTGCCGCCACAATCAATACAATAACGGTTGGCCCTTCTAGTTCTGGCCATTGTAAATCTCCTGCATTATGGATAATGTGCGATCAGATATTAGATCGGTTTGGTCTAAGAGAATAAACCTAGACGGTTGTAACGATCAATGTTTCAAAATTCGAATTTAGAAATATTTGTAACCAAACATGAAACTACAATACTAAATGAGCAATAGAAGTAAAATAATATATTGCAGAATTCGAATTTAGAAAGATTAATGCGCCGCCCGTCAGACTTGAACTGACGACCCCCTGATTAACAGTCAGGCGCTCTACCACGCTGAGCTAGGGCGGCTCAGTTGTTGTCCTTGGTGCATGCGATTTAATTCTTACTAGCTGATATTAGTTGTAGAAAAATTATTTTTCGATTCCTTTTTCTTTATGGTATTGGTAGATTCCATCCAAAAAGACTCGGTGATCCTTGTTTTTGACCTTAGTCATTGCTTGAATTTCAGCTGCAGTCTGAGTTACATCGTTTAGTACGGGCCCTGTAACTACTACTTCATCGCCCTTTGAGGTAACTTTAGTTGCGCCATGAATCTTTGCAACCCTTGGCGCTCGCTCGCCTTGGAAGTTTTCAACCAAAACCAGCTTGTCCTTTGTTTTTACAGTAATTGGAAAGTGTGCATAGACTATTTTCATTTTTATCGTATAGCCATGAATCACACCATCACAGAGGTTTCTAACTATGGAAAATGCAGTGTTTGCTATTGCATGGTATTTTTTGCGTGAGTTTATTGCTTTTATTGTGACTTTGTTGTCTTGTACAGACATTTCTACTGGAATTTTTTTGAAATTCTTGTAGACCTTGCCCAACGGTCCTTCAACTAGTAACATGTGTTTGTTTAAGGTTACCTTGACTTTTTGAGGCACATCATATGTTGTCTGGAATATTTCCACTTGCTTAGTAGACATAGCCAATTAGGAATCCTCCAATTCCCTTATTTTGTGCATCATGATGTGACATCACTCCTTGGTTTGTGGTAACAACTAGCATTCCTCGATTATACGCAGGAAGGTATTGTTGCTCCCAGTCGTTGAACTCGCCTTTTTTGACTTTGAATCTGGGTGTAATCGCGCCACATTTTGTTATATGTGCAAGTAGTTGAATTTTGAATTTGCCGCCTCTTTTATCGTCCACATGCTCAAATTCGCCTATGTAATCGTGTTTTTGCAGGGTTTTGAGAACCTCGATTCCAAGCTTCGATGTCGGAAGAATTACACAGTCGGTTCTTCTTCTTGCCTCGTTGTTGTATAACGTATTAAACAAATTAGATAGAATATTTGTTGCTGGCATTTTTATCACCGATATTTTGCAAATCCTAATGAATTTGCTACTTCTCTAAAGCATCGTCTGCAGATCATAAGATCGTATTTTTGAATTACTGCGGTATAGTCGCCACAACGTCTGCACCAGCGAGAGCCTTTTCCGAATTTGTGCTCTTTTCTTCCAGTGTATTTGTATGATCTGTCTTTCATTATACGATTGTCACTCCAAATTCCCTAGTTAAGAATTCTTGGGCTTCTTCTCTGGTGATTCTGTGATGAGTGCCAACACTTGCCTTGTGTCTGCTTCTGACTCGTATGCTAAAGCCAGGTCTTGTAAGTGTAACTGCAGCTTCCATTCCCAAAATTCCAATCTGTGGATCATATTTTATTCCAGGAATGTCAATGTGTTCTTTAATTCCAAATGAGACATTACCAAAATTATCAAATGATCTTCCCTTTAGTCTATTTCCTATTGCTTCAAGCAGTCTTTTTAGCAATATTGCGGCATCCTCACCACGTATCGTTACTGCAACACCAATTGGTTCTCCTTTTCTTACGCCCCAATCTCTCTGTGTTCCTTTGGCATCACGTGCGCAAGACTTTTTGCTAGAGATTTGATCTAGTGCTCTTTTTGCAATTTCTATTGCATCACCCGACTTTCCAACACCCATGTTAAGGACTATTTTTTCTAGTCGAATGGTTTTCATTAGATTTTCAGTTGCCGACATAGTATCACGCTATTTGAATAATTGGCTCCTTTTTGCCAACCACCATGACTAGGTCTGATGGAATTTCGATTTCTCGGTTACCAAATGAAAGTAATGCGCGTTTTGGAAGTACAAATGTTCCTTCTTTGATGTCTTTGACATCTGCGAGTTGTCCTGCGTTTACACCTTTAATTACTAAGACTTTGGCGCCTTTTTCTAATTTTAGCACTTCATTGATCTTTTGTTCTGGCACCTGCATCAAGCACGAATCGCCGACATTGACCTTGGTATCGGAGATTAAAGAGCGTCCATCGTGGAAGCCAATCTGGGTTTTCCCCTTTCGAATTGTGGTCTTGCTTGTTACTTTGACTAGTTTTACGGATTTTTCGTTATTTTTTATTTTGATTGGTTCTAAGAGGTGGCCTTGTTTTGGAACCAAACGATAAACGTCAGATACTCCATCTAGCTCCACTACATCCATTAGTCCAATTCCATGGTGTACTGATTTTCTTTTTACACCATCTACGGTTACCTTGCCATTATACACCGCATATTCTGCCTCTCGTGCAGTCGTGACGAGTTTTAGTGTATCTCGTAAGAATACTGCGCTTGGAATTGAAAAGTGCTTTGAGTGCGGACCAGGTCTAACAGTAGTTACAAATCGTGGACTCTTTCTGGATATTCCCCAGAACATTGGAGCCATTTGTCTTTTGAGTTTCTTGCTTCCTGCTATTCGTGGCATTACTTAGTCTCCTTTTTTGCAGGTTTAGCTGCTTTTGATTCTTTGGTGTCTTTTTTGATTTCTTTCTTTTCTGTTTTCTTTGGTTCTGGTTTTG
>CAYOBG010000036.1:0-12183 GCA_964402265.1 uncultured Candidatus Nitrosotenuis sp.
CACCAAGAGACTTACAAGTCGACAAAGGAATTACACAATACACAAAACTTGAGGGTAGCTTTGAGAATTCAGCCGACATTTTACTGCTTGTGAGGCCTGATTATACAGTATTTGATGAGGTGCGGCAGCGCGAAGATTTCAGAATCTTTGCAGATCTCAGACTAGCCGGCGTTGGGATGGTTGGAGTTGTTCATGCAAACATGCCACTTGATGCCGTACAGAGATTCATTGGTAAGATTGAGCTTGGCATGATTCCAAGTGTGATTGATACTGTGGTATTTGTAAAAGCAGGAATGATTGCAAAAGTGTATGACCTTGAGCTCAAGGTCAAAGTTCCATCTGGAATGGTAGAGCAAGACTTGGCAAGACCAGTCATTGAGATTCGTGACTTTGAGGCCGGTACACTAGAATATGAAATCTATACGTTTGGCGAGGAAAATGTAATTGTTCCAGTCACTGTAGTGGATGCACAATCAGGTGTGCAAAAGCTGGCATCAGAAAAAATCAGAGAAATAATGCGAAGATTCGACTCAAATCCTCAAATTGAAATTTTGTCTGAAAACAACATTCGAGTCAAGGTAAACAAGGATTCAATACCCTCACTGATAGGAAAAGGTGGCTCTACAATTAACGAGCTTGAAAAAATCCTACATGTTCACATTGACGTGCAGCAAAAAGACTCTGAAGGATCTACACAATCTTATGATTCCGCTCAAGGGGTGCAGTTTGATCTTACAGAGTCTGCAAACTCTATGCTGTTTGGTGTAGACAAGCGATACAACGGGATGCTTGCAGAAATCTACGTAAAAGATCAATACGTTACAACTAGTCGAGTTGCAAGGCACGGTAAGATCAAAATATCAAAGCGCTCAGATGCGGGAAAAGCATTGTCTCGTTCCGCTTCTTCAAAAAAAGACATTGAAATTATGATTAAAGATTACTGAATCCTTCAAGGAATTTCTGGTTTGATTTCAAATACGCAATAAATTTTCTTAGCTGCTTGATGGTTTTTGGGTTGAGATGGTGTTCTATACCTTCAGCATCTTGGTTGGCAGTCTCGTGTTCCACTCCCAAAATCTCAAAAAACTCTAACAAAATTCCATGCTTTTGTCGTATTGCGTGCGCTACATTATTGCCCTTTGGGGTAAGATTGATCCCGTGGTATTTTTCATATTTTAGATAACCGTTTTCATCTAGTCTTTGAAGCATCTTGGTAACGCTGGGTGCGCTGACATTCATGTATCTTGAAATATCTAGCGTTGTTGCGTATCCTTTCATTTCCACAAGCTCTGCTATGACTTCTAGATAGTCTTCAATTCTTGAGAGATTTGATTTGGAGGATTTGTGAGCAGCCTTGATCGATTCTAGTCGTATCTCGCCTTTCTTCTTCAAATTGGTTTGTTAAATGATGCGTGTCTTATATTCTAGACTACATCAAAAAGCCATCAGAATTTGCATGTGTTATGGTGCGTTGGTTTTTAACGAACAAATAATTTTCTAGTTTTGTGGCAACTAGAACTCAGGTTTTAATCCCAATTGCCATTGCAGCTGTAATAATTGGTGTTGTTGGGATGATATCCATTCCAAAAGATATCAAGCTGGAGCAGTCTGAGTTTCCAAGGGGAATAATAAAAATCGATGACGTGACACTTCAAGTACAAATCGCAGACACAAAACCCCTGCAAACCCGAGGTCTGATGTTCCAAGAAAAACTTCCCTATGATCAAGGCATGTTGTTTATCTTTGAAGGCGAGGGGGATCGCTCAATGTGGATGTTAAACATGCAGTTTGCCTTGGATCTAATCTGGCTTGATGCAGACGGAAATATAGTCCATATTGAAAAAGACACTCAGCCCTGCAAGTCAGCACTTGAAACAGTTGGTTGCACCTTTACAAATGGCAATGGTAATGCCGCAAAATATGTACTCGAAGTCACATCCGGATTTGTAGACAAGTTCAACATAACTGAAAACTCTAAACTGGAAATAATCTCTGCCTAATTCTGCAAAGGCTTATCTGTAGTGGTGTGATTTTTACAAAAATCGATGAACAAAATGATTTTTCCTGTGATATCTGGAATAGTTATTGCAATAATTGGTATTGTGCTGGCAGTAAATCCGCTTCAGCAAGAAGAACCAATGCCAAAGATGTCTGGGTACGTGGAATCTAATCGCATTTTACAACAAAATTTGGCAAAGCATGACTTGCATCTTTCATCACCAATAAAATTATCCAGGTCAGAAGATATTGAAAAATATTGTTCCTTTTTTACAGATGAGGAAAAACAAAACCTTGTTGAATACTGCACCTCAACTGAGCTAAAAGACAAAAACGACAACTTTCTTGGCAACATTCACATGGTGGGCCATGTTGCTGAACCAAAAATCATAATGGTTCTAATCCAAACTGATTCTGAAATGTCTCAGCTTGATTCTGTAATGACTGTTTATGATACCGTGGTTCAGAGCTTGGTTTGTGATTGTTGGACTGAACAAAAGCCTGGTAATCTTGAAAATATTGCGCAGTGGGTTGATGGGCTGCGTCAATTTCATTTGGGGGACACAAAACCGCATAGCAAATCAAGTGTTGTAGAACTTGAAGGCAAATCGTTGCAATTGGAGCTAACCACTAATGAAGACGGCTATCTGTGGCAGTTTTTTATATACTACTAGTTTGTCTGTTTCGAACAAACAGTCCATTATTATGACAATATTGGTACGTTGGTTGGTTTGGGGGAACTAAAATCTACATTTCGTGCACAATCTCCTGAGGACTCTTTTTTAAATAAAATCGAAAAACTAGAAAAAGAAAACCAACGCCTGATTCAAAAAAATATTCAGCAACAACATCTGATAGTAGCCCTTGAAAGAAAGCTTGCAAAATTCGACGAGATTCGTGAGCAGCGTGATTGGCTTCTAGAAGAAATGACAAAAAAAATTGGCGAGCTGAGCCATTTCCAAACTGAGCTTTTCAAGGCAGAGCGTCTATCCGCAATTGGTGAAATGTCTGCCAGAATAGCACATGATATGCGTAATCCGCTTGCAATAATAAAAAACACCATAGAGTTAGTCAAGCTAAAACATGCGACCAAAATATCAAACGAACTGCTTCATCTTTTCTCATCAATTGATAATGCTTCATCAAGACTGGTGTTCCAGCTCGATGATGTTCTAAATTTTGTCCGAAGTTCTCCGCTTAACTGTAATCATTTCTCGCTTTATGAAATACTGGAATCGTCTCTTAATGAGATTGTAATTCCAGATCAAATAAAAATCCACAAACCAAAAAATGATGTTTCTGTTTTCTGCGATGGGGAAAAAATAGGCGCGGTGTTCACAAATCTGATGATGAATGCAATTCAGGCAATGGATAATCATGGTGATATTATGATCCAATTCATCGAGTCAAATGAAGCCGTTACCTTTCAAATACAGGATTCGGGTCCTGGAATTCCAGAAGATTTACTTGATAAAATATTTGAACCGTTATTTACTACAAAATCACGTGGAACAGGACTTGGGTTGCCTGCAGTAAAAATGATCATTCAACAACATCAAGGAACAATACGTATTTCAAACAATCCGACAATTTTTGCTGTAACTATACCAACAAACCCAGCATAATTTTTGGGACAAGATTCAATAGCTAAGCACTTGTTATAGCAAAAATGTTTGAAAGCTTGTGGTTAATTCCCCTTGGATTCATAGCTGGTGTTGTCGGCTCTGTAATTGGTCTTGGTGGAGGAATAATAATTGTCCCAGTACTGACTTTTCTTGGAATATCGCCAACTCTTGCGTCTAGTAGTAGTCTTTTTGCAGCATTTAGCAACTCCGTAGCGTCTACAATATCCTATACAAAACAAAAGCGAACCGACTACAAGATTGGCTTGCGCCTTGGACTGATGTCTGTTCCTGGAACAATACTTGGAGCTATCATTACATCTCATGTGACACCTGACATATTCAAGATCCTATTTGGAATTGTCTTGATTGCATCTTGTTATTACCTGTTCATAAAGAGAAATCTTGCATCAAAACAACAAAACACATCAAAACAAATGCTTGCAGCGTCTGCTGGAATCAGCTTTTTTGCAGGTATTCTGTCCAGCTTTTTTGGAATCGGTGGCGGGATTGTATTTGTCCCGCTGATGATAATTGGCCTTGGCATGCTGGTAAAAAATGCCACTGCTACGTCACAACTGATTCTAATGTTTTCATCCGCTTCTGGAATGATTGCTCATGCCTTGTTAGGTCATTCTGATTTTGATTATGCATTGTTGCTGTCTATTGGAGCCTTTGCAGGCGGATTCCTTGGAGCAAGACTCTCACTGGAGATAAAAGAAAATCGATTACGCATTATAATTATTTTAGTAATTATTGTGGCAGCCATCAAATTATTCTTGGATGCGGCCGGAATTTGATAAGGATATAATCAGGTACAAAAAATAACCACCATGGTAAAATTTGACGGAATACGAATGCAGGAATTGATATCTGTTCAAGATCCTGACAAAGATGGTGGAATTACATTGGTATTCCAAGATAATAGATTCTTGCATATACGAGTCAAAGACGGAAAGCTAGAGACAACATCCGTCCCAGAATAATTTTTTATGTAAAAAACTACCTTGGTGGTTCTTTTTTTATTCGATAGATGTTCTTTTTTGCCACCACGATGACATCGCCATCTTCTTTCTTGCCCTCAAAATCCACAGAAATCATGCCAAAATCATCATCTGTGTCTTTTTTATCTGATATTCTGTACTTTATCTTGAGGATCTCGTCAACATGTAGGGGTTTTAGGAATCGTGTATTTCGATTTTCCCAGCTCGGGTCGCCATCCATTCCATACAGAAGAATCATGTTGCCATATATCTGACTTAATCTTGTGAATTCTCCTTCCATTCTTGAAATTATTGCGCGCCCAGAAACTATGGAACTGTATTCATCATCATCAAAAATTGTATTTTTTATTCTAGCAAATGCAAGATATGACTCTAGTTCCTTTTTGGAAAATGTGCATGTGGAAAAAAACTCGTCGCCTACTTTGAGGTCGGAAAATTTTTTCATCTACTCTCTTATCTCATCAACACAGAATGTTATTTCTGATGATCTTCTGGCATTATCTGTGATGAAATAATTCAGAGCATTTGCAATTCTTGAATTATCTGACTCTTTACCATCGATGCTTCCAGGAAGCACCAAAAATGATCTTACGTTGGATTTTAGAACATCGCTTAATTCCTGGTTTACTGTAGTGGCAAACGGTCTTAGTGCACCTCTGAATACTTCTACTCGTGCTCTGTCAGAACCTGAAACCTTAGAGCCTGTTGGCATGTCTGGTCCTATCACCATTACAGTTCCCTTTGCGTTTTTGTATAGGCGAGGATCTTTTTTGCCACCTGGAACGAAAATCTCCAATGTGGATTGGATTACTGTTGCCGGTGTGTTTATGAATTTGTCAACCAAGTCGTCCCAACTCTTCCTGGTCAATTCTATGATTTTGAAATTAGATGGAACCTTTCCAGTAATGTAGACTAGTGTGGATAGGTTTCCGACTGTTTTTGCTGTGTTTAACCATCTTTGAATTTCTTCTTGGCTTTTGAGATTTATTACATGGGAATGGAATTTTGAGCTAATAGAATCTTGAAGTTCTTTTGGCGTGGTATTTGAGATAAAGCAAACTGCCTTGCCGCCGTTTTTTTCTACATGCTGTGCTAGAAATTCAGCCCTGTCCGCATCTGATTTGTCAGTAGCATCTATTGCAAAGACTACTACTTGAGATGTAAAGTTTGACTGCGTTGTTGGAGTTGTAGTTGTAATGTGTGGCTTTACTGGATAAAACACCCTGTCTCCAGGAATTACTTTACCATTTAGAATTTTTGCAATGTCATCATCTGCTAATGTCAGAACAGTTTGTGCAACTTGGGTCTGAGATAGAAACTGTCTGTCTGCAATCATGAATGATGTGTTTTTTTGAACTTTTTCTGCAATCTCTTGAATTTTTGCAAGAAGTTTTCTTAATGTTTGAGCAATTTTTTGAGGGTCCCCACCTTTGACTTTAACTACTGCATCAGAGGCTTTTGCAATTCCATCATTGGTTGTCTTTTCATCCTCACCTAACAAACCTACGATGTCTTTGTTTGCAATCTCAACTTCTGTTGGAGAAAGATCCTCAAACCCGCTCACACGCAAAAATTCCGCAGCTGCCTTTGGATAAACTGTCTTGTAAATTCTATCCGAATGTACGGGTCCTGGGTTTGTAGCAATTGAAATGATTCCTTTTTCTGCAAGCTCCCATGACATTGCCTCAGATAATCTGTTTTTTGCACCCTGTGCAGCAGTATATGGGCTTCGGAACCTGTACGGTCTTTGTTCATATGGTTTTTCCTCAGTAAAGAATGTGGAAATTGTAACTATTTTTGCACCGGCTTTCATTACCTTGAGTGCTTGAACCGAAGTCCAAAATGTGCCTGTTAAATGTATTCCAACCGCACTTTTGAATTCATCCAGTGGTGAATTTGTAAAGCATGTGACTGGGCCTGATACGCCAGCATTATTTACCACTACATCGACTGATACGTTTGATTTTTGTAGGCTCTCAAACATCTGGGAAACTCCTGATTCGTCACTCACATCAACTCCTGGAAATAGCCAAACTTTGGCATTGCTTTTTACGCGACTAATTATTTCGTCTAGGATCTTCTTAGTATCTTCTAATGGTTCCTTTCTTCTGCCTAGGATGATTATGCTTGCACCATTTTCGGCAAATAGTTTTGCAACCGTTTGACCTATCCCGGTACCGCTTCCGGTCACTAGAACAACTTTATTTTGAAATTTTAACATGAATCTGACATTTGTCTTGTATTATTTATGTGGATCAATTTCATATCAAATCTTTATTTGAGGGTACAAAAACACCAGAACTATGCATGACACGGAATCCGAGACATTTGTCTATGAAACATGGCCACAAAAAGTATCGCACATGTTAAAGTCGATAGGTGTCGAGTCTTCTGCAAAAGAGCGTGGCACTGATTCCGTAGAAAAAGGTGATTATTACAGCAGAGTTTATTCCCAGTCTACCAGAATGATAACCAACCTTGGTGTAGTTGAACTAAAAAATTCTAATATTGACGTAATACAAATAATTCAAAAGGGGTAAAAATGCAAGATCCGCTGGTTTCTCATTGGGGCGCACAAGACAGATTTCAGGCTCACTTTATCGTCAAAACCGAGACTGCAAACCCTTCAAAATATGTTGCAAAAACAATACTGCGAACTAAAGGACATTTCAACGGGAAAAAAGTCGAATCCGTTGCTTGGAATGGTGGATTGCTTGCAGAAGAACTAAACAAAGATTCTGCATTAAACGAATCAATCGCAAAACAATTTATCAAAGACGCGTCGATCTTTGTTGATCCATCAAATAATGGAATCAGAATTTACAGCAAGTGGAAGAATTCACACGAATTCGAAATCACAAAGGAAATGTTTGCAATCTATGACAAGATTGCGGAACACATCAAAAAGATTTAGGCACGCCACCAGTCAAGCGCCAAATAGATTACTTTATCTGAACGCGGTATTGCAAATATGAAATTTTTTTTCACACTGGTAGCGAGTCTTCCTGCTAGTACTATCCCCGTTGATGATATGGTGTCTGTTTTATTGTATACCTGAACCAGATATGGCGCATGGTCGATTCCAGGACCTCTCTGATATACTGCAAAGTCACACCCGAACTTTATTCCGGGATTAACGATATAGTTTTTGTCCCTAAAATCCTTGTAGATCAGATATTTTTTATCGAAATTGTGGTATTCGCTTCTACAAATTTCCTGCAGCTTTTCTTTTGGAATCTTCTTTTTTGATTTTAAAACTACGAGTTGATTTTTGTCTAAAAGATAATACCCCTCAATTAAGTCTAAAATCAATGGCACATCTATTTCGTCTGGTTTTGGCTTGGCCATGCCGATTGGTTTTCCATAGTATGATTCTGCAAAAAGATCTCTTGCTTGTTTTGTATCCCAAACAATAATTCTGTTCTCTATGAGCTCGCCTTGCATTTGATCAAACGATATTGTTTGAATATAAAAAGTTGGATTATAGGCTTAATGCAAGCAAAATGAATGAATCTGATACCTGTTGACACTTGTCTGACATTTCTTCAATTCCTTGAATTACATCATTTACAAGCATAAGCTCTTTGATATTGGTGATTTCATCCAACGACTTTATCACTGCCTGTCTGTATTTCTTGTCAATTTCCCGCTCTATTTTCTGAGTTTCTTGTGCCAGTTCTATGGCATTTGCAGTGTTTGTGTTTAGTCCTCTTACTATCTCGTTTAGCTTGTAGACTTCGTCCACTAACAACTCGATTAACTCAGAAATGTCTTCATCAAGTTTTGCAGCCTTAAGTGTGGTTGGCTTGATGTTTGAAAGCTTGAATGCGATTCCAGTTATGTATCCTGCAATCTCATCCATAGTGTACGCGGTGTTGAGAAGATTCTCTCTGTTCATGATTAGTCCGCCAACATCTGCTACTTCACGTGTAATTTTGCGCCTTAGGTTTTCAACCTCTTCTTCAATGCTTGATATTTGCTCATTTGCAGCTTTTATTCCGGCCTTGTCTTTTTTCATAAGTAGATCCGGTAGTGTTGCGAGCTCTCGTACTGCATTTAAGATTCTATTGATTTCGTCTTGCAAAACTGCAATCGCTTTTCGCTTTGCTTGGACCTCTAGTTCTCCACTATACATCCTTCTTGTTAACTTGGGGTGGGATTAATTAATCTTGCAAAAATCAGATCTCTGATGCGCTTTGGGTTACCTTTTTTTGGTTCTTGTAAAGTGCGATTACTTCCTGATCCGTAGATGCGTCTTCTGGAGCTTTTTCAACTCTTATCTTACCTGTGAATTTGGGAAATCTGAGAGCAAGACCGCTACCATCTCTGATTGAATCTTTTGCGGTTGTATGAACTGGGCTCAAAGTAATTTCTGATGCAACAATTTCTATTACCAACTCTGGCTCAAACCAGACATCTGGCTCCATCCCGCTTTCTATTCTTGGATTCTTTTTGAGCGTGACCTTATTCTGTAAGATCTGGTATAATTGATCCAGACTATCGTCAGTAAATCCCGTGCCGACTTTACAAATGCTTTCAAAAACGTCATTTTCTTGATTGTATGTTGCTAAAAGTAAAGTGCCGTATTTTCCAGTTCTTCTGCCTTTGCCAAAAAATGCACCGATCACCACTAAGTCCAAGCTATCGCCTAACTCATTTCGGTATTCTCGTTTCAGCTTAAGCCAATTGCTTCCGCGTGCCCCTGCTCTGTATGGTGCATCTAGGGCTTTGAGCATTAGTCCTTCACATCCGGCATTAATCCCGTTTTCCAAAAAGTCCTCGATTTCGTTTTCAGAATGAACCGTGATCTTTGTTATTATTTTGGTATAATCATCTTCCTTTGTTATCTCTTCTAGTTTTTTTCTTCTTGTTTGGTATGGTTCGTCTAGCATCTCTTTTCCATTAAGATACAAAACATCAAACAAGTTTACTGTAATCGGATATTTTTCAACAATCCGATCTATGTTGTATTTTCTTCGTCTATGCATTAGCTCTTGAAACGGTAAAAATTCTCCAGAATTCTCATTGATTGCAACAGCTTCAGCTTCTAGTATGACACTTGTTGTCTTTAGCGCCTTTGGTATGTTTTCAACAATGTCTGGATAATAACTAGTGATATTTTCAAGCCGTCTTGAGTATAGTATTATTTTATTATCGCTATAATGAATCTGAACTCGTTCTCCATCTAGTTTGTATTCAGCAGCAAATTCTTTTCCTAGTTTCTCTATTGCCTCTGATTCCGATTTGACACGTTCTGCAAGCATTGGTCTAATTGGACTAAATACTGAGACGTGAAATTCTGTTAGTCCCACTAATCCATTTTTTGATATTGTTTCAGCGACTTTTCCTAGATCTGATGATACGTTGTACGCTGCTTCTAGTTTCTCTCGGTTTTCCTTTGAGCCAGTATATGATATTGCAAGTGAATCCATTATTGTATTATCTGCAATTCCAAGGCGTAGCACTCCCATTGCAATTTTGAGAATGAATTTTGCTTCCTGCGGTGTTGCGTCGTTGAGAAGACTTGCAACGTATTTCATCTTCATGTCTTGTGAGCGCTGCCCTTCTAATTTGGCAATTTTGTAGAGTGTCTCGTATACCCGCTCTACTGTGATATCTTGGGCAAGAAAAGTAGTCTGCATTTTCTGCTCTATCATTTTTGCAGCGGCATGCCCTAAATCCCCGTCTTCTGCATATGTTTCAGATATCTTTCTGACTGAAATGCCCGTTGATTTTGATATTGCACGAATTGCGAGTTTTTCTGCAACTCCAAGCTCTATCCCTTCATAGTCTGGGCGAATTTTTCCCTGAATTAGGTACACTACTTTGGAAATAATCTCAGGAGGTGTCTGTTTAAACAGATCAACTAGGTGTTGTGTAAGTTCTAATCGTTTTGTAGTTGCCTCCATCTTTTCAAAAGTTTCTGCAATTACCCCAAAGCGCATTTGGAGTTTTTCTGTAATTCTGAGATAAAAGTCAGCTGATTCTATAACTTGAGATGAGTCTTTATTTTCATGAGGATCTCGGGTTCTCTTGCCTTTAACATTGAATTGAAGTGCGACATTTCATCATCATTAAGAAAGCGTTTGTTTTCAGTCAAGAACTTGTCAAAAAATACGCCGCTGATGTAGCCAACATATGCTCCAAAGGAATACTCGGCCAAGTTCCTAGCAGTCTGGCTTTTCGTAGTGGCTAAAACCATGCTTGGGTATTCTAGAGCATAATCTATGACCTCACTCAAATTTTTCTCTTGAATTACATCTAGTGGCATTTTGATATGACTGGCTAGATTTGGTATTTAGAACTAGTGCTCAAATAATTTTAGATGTATCTAAAAATTGTTTTCTTGTCGGAATCGTTGGCATCTGAGACCATTGCAAAGTTATACATTGGATAATTCGATTTGTATTGTTTCATAAATGACCATGCGACATCGTGGTTTCTGAACTCTGTTCTCATTCCATCAATTTGGATCTGCTGATTATTGATATCAAATATCATAACATTGTATTTTTTTGGTCTATTGTGAGGCCTTGCTTTTAAGAACCATGTGAACGCAAATGCAAAGATGAACACTAGTATTAAGGCCCCTCCAATCTCTCGGAAAAAGCCAGTGACAGCATTTGGTATTATTTGGCCAAACACTGAGATGAAAATATTGACTACAATCCCAATTCCAAACAAAGCAAATTTTTCCTTGTTTGGACTTGACTTCATAATTCCTTAGTCACTTTGATGCACTTAACCTTATTGATGTGTATTTTGGACTAATCTGGATCTTCGTATTTTTTGGTTCCCTGTGTACTGTTTGCAGATTCTATAGGCTTCATCTTTTTGTGCAAACCCTCAATCGCTGCTTTGTATCCTTCCGCATATTCAAGTTCTGCAGGAACAAGTGTCGCGGGATGGATGAATCCTTGGCTTCTCATTGCGAGTGCTTTTTGTGTAGCTATTGTCCTGATGTAGTCCCAATCTGGGGTTGAAAATCCATCAAACGGCCCTGTGAATTTGCCATTGTGCATTGAGAAGACCAATGCTTCTACAATTGGAATGCAAAAGTCAATTGATGCGGCAGTGTTAAGTTTGACTGGCATTAGTGGCATATTGTGTGAACCGCGTGTATTTCCGGCCACATAATGTGGATTGTTGAAAACACTTCCTAATTCTTCAGTTGCAGGAAAGTTTTTCTGAGTTCTGACTAGTGCGATTGGGTCATCCTTTCCAACATATGTTCCTGCTATGTTGTGCAGTCTGTCGGTAGACAGGGATGCAATCGGTTCTCCTGATTTGGTATAAACTGAAGAAACTACATATCGTCCAGGATACATAAGAGCCGCTTCAAGTGTTGGCTTGTCCTCCCACAGCGAGAGTTCTGCAATTTTTCCTTCTTCAACATCCATTATGTTGAACTTTACTCCTGCAGCAAGTGATTTGTTGACAATTAAACCCGTATTTGATAATGAATCCACAAATAATCTGTAAAATGGATAATTGAAAGCGCCTGGTTCTGTCTTGTCAGCTGCTAAAACAGTAAATGCTTCATTTGGGCGTTCCTCAAA
>CAYOBG010000037.1:0-11923 GCA_964402265.1 uncultured Candidatus Nitrosotenuis sp.
CAAGTAATAGCAAGCAGTGCAGGTACGATAAAAGTCGGAATCAATACAGAACCTGCATCACCAAAAGAAGGTGAGCAATCAAAACTAAAAATTAACTTTCTAAACCCACAGACAAACGACATACAAATGCATGTGGATTATTCAGTACTGATAACAAATACTGGTAACCCTATTTTTGCGACAAATCCATTAGTCCATACAACAGAAGGGCATGCGATAATACCTGTAGAGTTCAAGAATGGTGAGAACCAAGTCGTAATAGAGATACAGGGAATTTTGTTTAGGCCGATTCCTACAGAAAAGGCGTCATTTTCAATAACATTGGGCGAAAAACAAAGCTCGCCTACAAGTGTTGAGCCAAAAACCACATTAGACAAGAAACAAACAGAAAAAGCAAAACCAACACTACCACCTCAAGACGACAAGGCCAAAAAATCCAAAGACAGTACAAAAAAAGACACAGAATCAGACAAGAAAAAAACTGACACCAAAATGACAGTCAAAAAAGTAGTCAAAAAGCCAATAAAGAAAACTAGCGAACCAGTAAAGAAGACAACTAAAAAGACTACAAACTAACTAAGTCTTTGCTTGCAATCCCTTTCTGATTATATCCAAGGCATTTGTGATTTTTTCAGGCCTTGGCAGCTGGATCATAAACACATTGTCTTTGCCGATTTGAGAGTGGGGTGATGACAGTGCAAGCATCGAGGTGCCTGCCAGGGATTCAAAAAAGTCAAGTGATTCATTTGCGTATAGGAGCAGTTTTTCCTCAATTCCCCCCTCTGAGAATATCAGATATACTTCTACAAAGACATGGCCTAGCCCGTCTTGTAAAATGTTAAGATTGGTGTCAACGGAAAGTGGTTTTCCTGCCACCTTGGCCATTATCTCATCAAATCTTTTCTCAGGAAGTATGACGCATGGCACCTTGTTTCCATTATAGTTAAACGAAGTAATGCCAACGTGCACCTGATCCATTAGTTTTTTGAGTTCATCATCCATGTTCTATTCCTCTATCTTTGAGACAACCTTGTCACTTGCCCTAATTAAAAATGGTGAAATAAATGCTGAAACAATAGATATGAGCCCAATTAACGGAAACAAAAAGCTGCTAACTGCGCCAATATCTACACCCGTCTTTATTATGACTATGGAAAACTCGCCCCTAGGTCCTGCAAGAGCAAATGCGGATCGAAGGGACTTGCCTTTTTCCTGCCTGAACAAGTACATGCCAATGAGTGCACCACCAAACTTTGCTGCAATCGCAAGTGCGATTATTCCAAATGCTAAAACCACATAGTTTTCAAGTTCGGCCACGTTCATGAGTGCACCGACTGAGACGAAAAATATCGCAACGAACATGTCCTTAATTGGGCTGGACAAAATTTTTGATACCTCGGCTGATTTTGATTCCGCTACAAGCACTCCTGCCAAAAACGCGCCAATTGCTACAGAGAGACCAACCACGTTTGCAAATAATGCATATCCAAAACACAATCCAAGTACAGATAGCAACAAAATCTCTTTGTGTTCTGTTGCAGCCACTCGATCAATTAGCTTTGGGATAATTTTTGTCCCAATAGTTAGAGTTCCGCCAATTAATGCACCAGCTACTATCAAAACAAGTATTATGCTGTCATATGATACATTTCCAACCAGTGCAACTGATTCTAAGGTTGCAATTAGAATTACTGCTACAATGTCTTCTACGATTAGGACACCCAAGACAAGAATTGAGGACTCTTTTTTTATTCTGCCCATGTCTTCTAGAATTTTTACTATAACTGCAGTACTTGTAATGGATAGAGCCGCGCCCAAGAACAGCGAATCCAAGAAATTTAGCCCAACAAAATTTGCCACATAAAACACAACTCCAAGTGTTAGGAATAATCCAATTGTTCCAGCGCCAATTGCAACCTTGCCAATTGAGCGGATCTTGGAATATGGGAATTCTATTCCAATTACAAACAAAAGCAGGATTACGCCAAGCTCTGAGAAGATGTTAAGCAGTCCGAGGTCAGACAATATTCCCGCTTGCCCAAATCCGAAAACGTCCTGTCCTTCAGGTAGGAGTGAGCTCCAAATTGGTGACAGTGGGCCAATTAACATTCCTGCAAAAAGATATCCAATGATTAGCGGCTGTCTCATTTTGAAAAATGCCAGTGTTACTATAGATGCTAGGATCATGATTATTGCCAAATCCGTGATAAAGGAGGAATGCGGTATTTCAGGCGTGACTTTTTCTATCATGGATTGGATACCTGAGCCCGAAGTGAGCTGTAGGAAATAATTTTGCATCAACTAGTGTGAAATAAAATCATTAAAATGATTTTGGGTGTAGATAGAACTTGTCATATTTCGTCGCAATTCTAAAACATTGTTCTTATTTGACAATAAAACAACACGATCAATTAGAGCATTTCTTCAAGATTTTTTGATTAGGTATTGATTGGTTCTATTAATTCAGATTTCCAGCAAGACTCGGTCCTGTAATTGTAGAGAAAATCACTCCATGATGACAGTCAAAAAGCTGCTTAACACGAGATGTTGCATGTCCGTGTTCAAGTTTTTGGATGGAATCATAATAGCACAAGACCGTCCCATTAATGCTATCAAAAGTAGAGTGAACCAGTTGTTCAATTTCCATTTCTGCGCTCCAACCTTCTTGAGTTGTTATGTCATTGATTGCCCTACCAACCAGTCTGAATTTGGGCTTTGATTTCGGCATTATTTCGTCAAAAAAATCCTGAAATCCCCTTAACGAGCCATGTGAATGCCTTAACAAGTCAGGAACTTTGTGTACGTGTAACAGATTATTCACAATGAACTTGTCAACGTCGATCCCAAAATTTTGCATTCGATGTTTTATTTTATCTGGATCTTCATGTGTTAGGTAAATACAATATTCATTTTTTAAAAGACCATCCTGTAAAAACTTGAATTGTATGCTTTGGCCTTTTCTCGGATCTGTTATTAGATGAAGTATGTGTTGATTAGACTGTAAATTGTCTACAAACTCGTCTGCGTTCAATTGTATTTGGTGCGAGATTCTTACTAATTAATATGATCTTACGTTTCGATTACGATCTGAATTATTGGAAAATGAATAATTTTTCAGCGATTTGTTACTAGATTACAGAGATCGTTTTTGCGAGTATTTTGATTTTTTCTGATTCCGGCTCGTCGATTTTGTGCTCGGTGTACTGGTTGTTGAAGTATAACAAGTCGATTACCTTTGATTTGTCCACGTTTACTATGGTTGCAAGGTTTGACGTAGGAATGTTTGTGTTTGTTATGATTATGAGCTTGTCCACAAATGCTGATGACTTTACAACATTTGCTATAGTCTCAAAGTTCTTTGCATGATTTGCATCCATTACTACGGCAATTCCTATCTTTGTGCCAAATGGATCAGAATACACCACATCAAATGATGGGTTTTGCTTGCTTGATTTTGAGACATTTCCTATTTCATGCGCATAGTTGACCAGATTAGATATTGCCTGTTTTACTTGGCTTTGAGTGGCACCTGCGTTTCGCTTTATTTTGATAAATTCAGATATTGGAACCTCCATGATGCTTCCTTTGATCTTTAATCCTGGATAGGTATGCTTGATTGTCTCATCAATTACTGCTTCTGTTATTTCAGGTGCATCAAGATCAGATGCCTGCTCTACTGCATGATTTAGTATGTTTATGATAGAGCGAACGTTTCTAAATTCTGGAAACTCGTCGCACAACACTTTGACCTTTGCTGCCAAGTCATGTTGCTCTTTTTTGTTGAATCGCTCAGTTTTGTCTGCTTCCTTGATGTATTCTATTGCGATTTCTATTAGCTCATCAACAGAATTTGCACCGGCCAAATCAATTTTGTAGTTTGCCTTTTCTAGTCTATCAAATACTGATGGGTTTGCCTTTTGAATATCCAAGTATAGAGATGGTGTGGTTATCAACAAGAGAACAGATGCCGGAATGTGTGCATTAATCAAAGACTTGACAAACTCTAATGAGCCCTCTTGTGCGTCAAACTCGTCTATCTCAAAAAGAGTTACTTTACCAAGCAAATTGTGGCTGAACTTGCAGATTGCTGCCAGTCTTCCATGCAATTCATCAAGATTTGTTATTTTATCAAACGAGTTTGCGATTATATTTTGAATTACTGTAGATTCATGTGAGGAATAATGTACTGCAAGATAGCTTTGCAGTGCATCCTTGGATATGACATTTTTGTCATATAGGATGTCTTCTGCCTTTTGCTTTATTGTAATTCCCTTTAGTCTGTCTAGGATTCCATATCCGAGTGCCTTTTTTGCTAAATTATCACCCTTTTGCGCCTTTTCGCAAATCTGCGTAAGGAATTTTTCCTTTAACTCAGAAAACATTTCTCGGCTAAATCCGCGCATTATTGCGGAATAGATGCTCTCGTGAGTCTTTGGCGATATTGTAGATAGGTCCACATATGCAGTTACGATATCCTGCCTTGTCTTGAGAGTCTTGATGTGCAATGCAAGGTGTGTCTTACCAGAGCCGACATCTTGTACTACTGTGATTACCCTAAAGTCGTTTTCAGTCGAGTTTTTTCTTGTTATTTGCTTGTACAGATCCGAGATGCATTCTGTGATGGAGTTTTTTGCCTCTTGGTGTTTTGTTCCGCCAAGAATTTTTGCGTCGTGCTCCGTCGGAGTAGGACTGCTAGGATACGGGTTGGACTTTAAGCCGTATGGATATGTCATAGCTTCCTTACGTATCCATGAAGCATTCCGCGCACATGGATGCCTTCCTGACCCCCAGTTGAAACCTCATACTTTGATTGATTTTGCTCAATTAGTGCAGATGTCAATGAATAGAATTTCTCAGATGTCATATCTAATGACTCACAGACCTTGCTGCGAATACTAGAGAGTGGAACCCAGCCTAATGATGAGGAGAGTTCTGATATTGATTTATCGAAATGAATCTGAAAGTCTACCGTATTGTTTTGAGGCGTTTTTGATACTTGTAGTGTGGTTATGGTGTTTTCCAGGTTTTTGACCAGCCTTGATAAAATCTTGAATTTTGGGTCGTTTTGGGATAAATGAGATAGATAGTTGTCCTTGCTCCAGACATAGTGAGCAACACCCTTGTTGTCTACTATGATTTTTTCCTCTTTTGCCAGCTCTGAGATAGATGGTTCACAGTCGGTGCCAAAGATCTTTTTTAGTTCTGCCTTTTTTATTCCGCAGACTCCTGATGCTTCTATTTTCTCAAGAATCTGGGAATTCATGTGCTAAAATCCCTAAAATTTTTTTTAACGGGCAAGGTCGACTTGTATAACCAATTTGTGAAAAATTGTTACACTGGATTCGTGCCCAGCCTAAAATCAAGAATTATTAGGCATGATACCAGAATTGGATTGCAGAGTGATGATTAGGTCGAATCTGAATTTTGTGTAGAATGAGACCTGGGGTATCTGACTGCTCTAAATGTCATGTTTGGTTCAAATCCTAGCCAGGGCAAATAGTGAGTAATAGTTAGAACATGCCTTTTTGCTCATTCATTCTAGAGAACATCGGATCAACGTTATAGTTTATCACATTATGTAAGATACACCAAACATGGAACTAACAGACATCGTATTTTTCATACTTGGTTTTCTGTCAGAAATTGTAGGGACAATGGCCGGATTTGGTTCTTCAACCATCTTTTTACCGTTGTCATCATATTTTGTGGATTTTAAAACAGCGTTGGTACTAGTTGCCATATTCCATTTTTTTGGAAACATTAGCAGGTTAGTATTTTTCAGACAAGGTCTTGACAAAAGGGTTTTGCTGTTATTTGGTGTACCAAGCTTTGCATTAAGTCTTATTGGAGCCATTTTTGTAGGAGACCTATCGCAAACGATTCTCAAATTGATTCTCGGAATATTCTTGATTTCAATTTGCATTGCGTTTCTTGTCAGGCCAAAACTCGCATTTCCAACAAACCCCAAATCTCTAGTTATTGGTGGTGGGGCATCTGGGTTTATTGTTGGTTTGATAGGAACTGGTGGGGCCTTAAGAGCTGCGTTTCTGACTGGCTTGAAAATAGACAAGACAAAATACATTGCAACAGCAGCCGTCATTGCACTTGGCACCGATGCAACAAGAATTCCATCGTATGTAGCGCACGGATTTTTGCCAGAACAATACTATTACTTTATACCAATTTTGTTCGTCATTGCAGTTGGCGGTTCGTTTATTGGTCGAAAAATTGTGAACAAAATAAACCAAGAAAAATTCAAGAAGATGGTACTAATTGCAGTAATACTCGCTAGTATCAAGTTCATTGTCGATGGCATTATTGGATTTCAGATATGACATACTTCTAAAAACATGCCAGCCTATGCCCAAGTGTAGATCCTAAACATTCACATGGTTCAATTCGGTTTCATGTTATGTGTGTTAGAGTTTTGCTTATTTTTTAGCTAGATGGTGGTAGTTCAAGCTCTTTTCGTATTTCATCAACACCGCGAATTCCAAAAATGTCTCTGACCTGTTGGATTCGAATGTTTTCTTTTACCAACTCTTTTCCAAGCTTGTCAATTAGAACACTAAACAGATCAGAGAAGCGAATCTCCCATCTATCTGCACAGTCAAGCATCTTACTTATTGCCCATTGACGCACTTCTTGCGGTAAAGAAACCTTTTCCTGCGATTCTATTGAAATCTTGTCAAATAGGTTGACAATGTCTGATGTCTGTTCTGCCATCTTTTCAATGTCTTTTAGCTCGCCATACTTTGATTCTGACAGAATTCGAATGTTTGATTGGAATTCAGATAATTTCAGTAACCCAACTACTTCTTTTGATACATTTGATGAGGATTTGTTTGTGGCATTTTTGATGTGCTGCATTTCACCAAACAAGTTGTCTGCCTTTTTGTGAAATTCCGCAGATGATGCATCTGCTCTTTTTAGTAGATCAGAAATTGTAGAAATCTTTTGGTCTATAGTATTTGTTTTGTTAAAGATGTGATCCTTAAATGCCGACAGATCAGTCTGGACTGATTTGAGGCCCTCACCTACAAATGCAGTGGAATCTGCTCTTTTTACCAAAGAACCAATCTCTGACTCTATTTTGGCAATCTCACCTCTCAAGTGAGTAATGGACTCTGTCTTTGCCATGTTTGATACCAGCTCACCTTGCAGTTTTTCCACCTTCTCTCCAAGGACTCCAATTTTGTCTGCACGCTCTGAAATTGAGGATATTTTGTCCTTAATTGAGCCAAGTTCTGCTGTGATTTTAGATGCCTCATTGGTTTTTTGTATGATTCCTGCCAGGCTTTGTTTTAGTAATGGAATTTCGTTTTCAAGATTTGCCTTGTCTGATTTTTGATGTAATGACTGGATCTTTTGCTTTAACTCTGCAAGCTCGGCACCAACGATGGACGCCTTGTCTGCCTTTGATGAAATAGTACTAAGATCATCTTTGATGGCATCAATTCTCTGAGCTATTTTGATTATCATTGTGGTGTTGTTCTGAATTGAACTTTGGCTATCAGATACTGCCTTCATTATAGAATTAGGATCTGGTGACTCTTTTTGCGCCTGAAGTATCTTGTTTACCTGTTCTTGCAGGCGAGCTGCCTGATCATTTATTTTTGTTACCTGGCTTGCTTGGGCTCGGACTTGGTTTAGTCCAGCGTATAGTCTCTGGCTGTCCTCTTCGATGAGGTTTAGCTGCTTTGATTGTTTTTGGATTTGTTCCAGTGAATCAATCAGAGTGTCTATCATGTCCTTCATTGAAATAAGGACCTTTTGGTTGTCGGCAAAAATCTTTGTCATTGTTTTAACTTCTTTAGATATGGTTTTAGTGGAATCAGAAACTGCTGCTACTTTTTTTGTCAGATTTGTAGCATCTTTTTTGCTAAGTACGACGCCTGTGGGCTTTTCCTGTGCCTTTGCTGTCTTCTTTACGGTCACTAACTCTAGAATGTCCGGTTCATACTAAAAGATGAGGCTAAAATAAGTTAACACGGTAACTTTTATCGGTTATACCCGATGCTGTTCTTAAAAAAAATAAAAAAGAGAGAAAAGAGATGCTTTTACTCTTCTATGTTGGCATCATCAGAGAGTTCTATTGCTGCTGGCATTGCAGATTTGAAAAACATCGCATGACCCCCTGAAAGCAAAAGCGATGATGCCTCTGCTGGAATTGGCTCCGATGTATGCAAAATCTTGCCATCTCCGGCGTCAATTATCATCATTTTCATCTCGTTTTCAGACAAGACTGAAAATGTATAGACAAGAAAGCCGTTCTGCACGCCTAGGTTTCCGTTTATGATGGTGCCTTTGCCCTCAGATTCTGCTATTGCAGACGCTTCCGCAAATCCCACCTTGACGTTGGATATGATGTCTTTTCCAACATCTACAGATCCTTTGATGTCAGGAACAGAACTTGCGATGTGAACTCCCGCAGTAGGTGCTACACCAAACTGGAAGAATTTGTCATGCATAGGTTCTGCCACAGCGAGGGAGGTAGTTGTTAGCCCGATTGCAAATGCTGCAATCAGAGCATACGCGATTTTGTTTTTTGTCATTGCAAGCCAGTGCAGATATTATTCAAAAAGCATTGCCAAACTTTGGCAAGTTACACTGATAGCTCACCATGATAGCTAACATAGTTACCTTATGCTTAATTGCAGATGATTTTGACTGCTCTTGGGAAGAAAATAGAATGATTTTGATCATTTCACTTTTAATTTATGGCACAAAGAACTGATGTTAATTGCAGCATGAATATAGAGACCGGATCTACATTAGAAAAGACATCATTCTCAAACTGTATGAGTATGGCGAGCTCACGCAGACAAGGCTTTTGAGCTATTGTGGGTTGAACATTGTGAAACACAAGGCGATTTTGGACGACATGGAAAAAAAGGAAATCATCTCAAAGACGACTGAAACGTGGGGCAACAAGTCCATTACAAAATACAAAGTCACAGAAAAGGGAAGAGAGTTTTGCAGGAGAATTCTTGACCCATACGAGGAGATGTTTCCAAGAAAGAGAAAATCGGATGAATAACAATGTTAGCTAAAGGTTTTAAGAAAAATTTCAGGAGATATCGCAATGTCCGATTCTGATACTTCCCCAAAGGAAAACATACTGAAGATAATGGACGATTTTCTTTTGCATCTGAATCGGACAAAAAAACTCTTCATGGTTTTAATATTTGCATCATTTATCATAGCACCTCTTTCGCTGGTATTGGCAGTCTTTGTTCTTACTCCACAGTTTGCAATGCAGGCAGGCCAGCCCTATGATGTGGCAGTCTCATTTGTTGGAACCCCATCCCAAGGAGCACAGTTCGGTTTTGTCGAAAGTCTAAATGAAAGCGACGTAATTGTGAGTAATTTTACAATGTTCGATGACCCAATGCACGCTCCACCTGGAATAACGCAATATGGCCACGGTGATGTAATTGTGATCAGAGGTGATGGGCCGTACCAAAAGGGCGATTGGATACACGAAAAAGGAAACGAGACTGCCATAATTCTGAGAAAGCCAGCAGTAAAGCTGCAATACGTGCCATCAGACGTAGTTGAAATTGAGCCGTTCTTTGTTGCCCCAGCCCCTCCACACAGATTCATGTACATAAGCAATCAAGAGCAGTTTGGAAAACAGACTGACGTCACCACGCTTGTAGTCGTAATCGTCGCAATTTCCGCAGCCCTTGCCACAACATGGCTAGTTCTTGGAGTCAAGGAATACAAATTCTTTTCAAAGTGGAACAGTCGATATTCCAGCTACAAAAAGCTTCAAGATGAGCTAGACAAAGATCTGCAAGACTGATTTTTGGATCAATACATTTGGGTAAGTTGCATATTCATTTCCAATTTGGAAGCAAGATCTAGTGATAATTTCCACAGGTTTCATAATCTTGGCTGAAAGTGTGCTATTCATGACCAAAAAATTAACAGGTATCGTAGTTGATGACGATAGTGACATAGTTGAGCTCTTCTCAGAATTTTTGGAGATGAAAGGGTTTTCAGTTGTTGGGCAGGCATACAATGGCTGTGATGCCGCCAAGACATATGCAAAGACGACTCCTGATTTTGTTGTCTTGGATATGAAAATGCCGGAATATGACGGCGATCACGCAATACGCGAGATCAAAAAAATAAACCCAGACGCAAACATCTTCGTAGTAACGGGATATTCAACGCACGATAATTTGGACAGAGAAGTCACTGCAGTACTTGCCAAACCCTGTGATTTATCAAAACTATATGATCATATTAAAAAATCCGTCCCAGATCATATAGCATAATGATAGGTGACGATCACATGTTACCAGGTAACGCAAGTGAGAATGTATATCAGGAATTATACAAAAACTCCCCAGAAATGTACAGAACCGTAAATCGCGACGGCGTCATCATATTGTGCAATAGGTCATACGCAGAAAAGCTAGGCTATTCCACTACGGAGATTATTGGTTCTACCATATTTGAGCACACTGCGGAAAAAAGCAAGTCAGAACTAGACATGGTTTTTCAAAAGTGGCGAAACGGCGAAATGCTCTCAAACCATGAGTTGTGGTTAAAAAGAAAAAACGGAACCGAGTTTCCCGTGCTGCTGAGCGTCAATAGCCTTTACGATAAAATTGGAAATCTGATTGGAAGTAATACCGTCATCAAAGATATCACCGAAATCTATGAAGCAAGAAAAGAGATCTCTGATTTAAAAACAAAAAGATTTGCAACCATCGGTGAGCTTTCTGCAAGAATTGCCCATGACCTCAGAAGCCCATTGACAGTAATCAAAGCTACACTGCACATCATTAATGAGATAAACGATCCATATTTGGAAAAATATGCAAAATATTTTCAAAAAATAGACCGAGCCACGATGAGAATATCACATCAAGTAGAAGAAGTCATGGACTATGTAAAACCAAAGCCACTAGTGATCAAGTCATGTTCTGTATCACAAGTAATCAGTAATGTAGTGGATAGAATAGGAAAAAATGAACGAGTCACAATAAACCTGCCAGAAAACGACACCACAATAGATTGTGATGAGGAAAAATTAGAAATTGTACTAGTCAACCTAATTTTAAATGCAATTCAGGCAATGAACTATCAGGGAACAATAAACATCAGACTTCTACCAAAAGAAACTACAGTAAGTATTGACATTGAAGATACGGGTCCCGGAATACCTGATGAGCTAAAACCAAAGATCTTTGAACCGCTATTTACTACAAGACAGATTGGTACTGGCTTGGGCCTTCCTTCATGCAAGACAATTGTAGAAAAGCATGGAGGAACAATTTCTTTTACTTCAGAGATTGGTAGGGGAACTACATTTACAATAGAGCTTCCAAAACTACAACCTACACAGCCCAATTCTTAATTTAAAATCAAATTACGCTCAAGAATAATAAAATAAATAAAAAATACTACTCATTGACCAGTTCTGGTCCATGGAGTATTTCGTGCAGAGTTTTTTCAGTCAAACCATTCATGGATTCGACGAACTGCTTTGTGCAATATTCGCATGTAATCATAAAGTACGGTATAGTACCGTACTAATAATACCTAGGTAATATCATAATTACCAGCACAATTACATACAAATCACAAAAAATCATATGTTCATAACAAACATACTTGTGCCTATAATCCAAGATATGAAAACCCAATCCATGTTCAAAGGACGCGGTATCTCACTAAACTGGAAACTACAATTACTATTCAACGGAGTAGCCATTGCGTCAGTTTTGGCAATATCCATTGGTAGCTACACCAATACAGCAGGCCTTGTAGAAAAAATCGGCGAGGCGCAGGCGGGCAAATACCTAGCTGATCTTGGTTATCAAGCACTGATCCTAGGTGTGTCAGTTAACGCAGGTGTTGGCATATTTGCATATTTCATTTCACGAAGAATTACAAAACCAATTGT
>CAYOBG010000038.1:0-11881 GCA_964402265.1 uncultured Candidatus Nitrosotenuis sp.
CTTCGCGTTTGTCATGATATGTTACAAAGCCTTTTGGTGTAAGATAGTTCATTACGCCATCGATGGTTCCTTGCCAGCCACAAATGTAAAATGTAGTGTTTTCTGTCGTGATCTTCTCTCCAACTAGTTGTTCTAGTGGCGATAGTCCGCCATCCTTTGCCTTTAGAAAGTTCTCAACCCTACCAGTCTGGCCTTTCCATGAACGATTGAACCATTCTTCTGGCCTGCTAACGGATGCTCGATATCTAAAATTCCACTTGTCTTTGCCTCTGTCAAGGCTTTCTGTTTCAAGCTGTGTGAAGAGAGTCTTGTAACTTAGCTCATCCACATAACTTGCGCCGTGCAACACAATGATTTCTCTTTTATCACCCACAGCATGGAGATGTTTTGCAAAACTGACAAATGGCGCAATGCCCGTACCGCCTCCAACACACACAATTCTTCTATCATCCTTACGTCCATCATGCATTTTTTCATTAATCAGTAATGCGTTTCCGGTTGGTTTTCCTATAGAGACTTGCTCTCCTTCACTTGCATAGAATAACTGAGTAGTGACTCTGCCTGGCAGTGGTTTTCTTACCCAACGTATGACAAATTCATAATATTTTCTGTTTTCTGGGTGAGAGGCAATTGAATAAGCCCTACGGACAGTCTTGTAATTCTCAGCTATAACTGGGATTCCGATTGTGAGGAACTGGCCTGCCTTGTATTCTGGCATTATACCATCATTAGGAACTATACGGAAGATCGCCATGTCTTCCTTGAGTAGTTCAACATACGTTATAGTTGCTTTAGTATCCGAGACCACGTTTCATTGTTGTCCTTCTCAGTGCATAAATATTTTATGATATGTCACGTAAATCGACATTACACGGTCAGTGCAATAGGACAGTTATGCCCTTTAGAATTATGAAATAGTCTTTTCTGTTTTTGCTAAAAGTCCAATTCCCTAACGGACTTTAGCTGGATCAGATCATCTGGATCTGACTTTATGCAGTCAGTACCAACTGGCTTTAGCACCTCAAATTTGATCTGGCCTTTTGGAACTGCACCAGATTCCTGAAGGTCTCCCAGTTTTTTGCGAATGACTTCTTTGTGTTTGTTGCATGTAACGCCAACCATGTATTCACCATCTTGTGAAATTATAGATATTACAAACTCTGGGGGGTTAACACATTGCCGTCCTTGTTCCTTAATTGAGCAACGATCTGGAAGCAACATGATTTGTTTTTGGAAATTATATGTAAATGTACTCTATTTTATGCCTAAGAATTCATCTGCTCAATTATTTTTTCAAAGCCCCAAAGTTGTGGTTTTGTGGTTTTGTCTAGTCTTATGATTCCTTTTTCAGATAGCTGTTGAACCAGATATGCCGAATAGGCTGGCGCACCGGTAGCTCCTGGCGAGTTATAATTAATCACGTGAAATGAATTATCGGTTTGGATCTCCAACATTTCGGAAAGAAATGAGCCGGTTTTTGTGATAATTGGTGTTCGTATTCCTGCAGTGCCCCTAGTTGTAAAATATTCAGGCTTTATTTTTGGGATAAATTCTTTGACACGACTCACCATTGCATTTTTTGAGAGTGAGCTCTTCCATTCTTTTGAGACTAGCGATAAGAATTCTGAATTAAGCAATAGTTTTTTTGAGCTACCACGAAGAATTTCACCTAACTTTGAGATTGACTTTGAGACATTTCCCACATACCCCGAATATGTTTCCGAGTCAGGCACAGGCACTGCATTTGGGCCAATCTCTGTTTTTCCATTTGCTCTCTTTATCCAATGTGGATCTAAAAATGGAAACTGTGAAAACTTGGCAACTGTGTAAATGTTGGTATTGACTAGATTTGCATATTGCTGATCTATTACCCAATATTCCCCCCTAAAGTGAAGGCTGGAATACTCTTTTGCAAGGCCAAACTTTTTTGCAATTCCAAGCGAGTTTCCTCCTGCACAATTTATCACAAAATTACATTCTATGGATTTACCATTTGAGAATTCAATTAGATTTTGATTTTTTATTTGCTCCACTTTATGTGAGAGTAAAAATTCGGCCCCATTTTGTTTTGATTCTTGGTATAATTGCCCAGTAAGCAAGTCGTAGTCAGTTGATGCATCTGTTTTACAATATACTCCTGAATGACACTTTACATTCGGCTCTTTTTTTGCCACTTGGCTTGAATCAAGTAATTCTAGATCATTTTCTTGCATACCGTTTTGATGTCCCCATTTTACGTATTTTTCGAGTGTTTTGTGCTGTGATTCATCTAATGCCAGTTCTATTGTCCCGGTGTCTTTCCAAGGTATGCCGTGTTTTGCAGCAAAGTCTTTCCAAAGATCATGTGAGAGCAGTGCGGATTTTGCAATCTTTTTCTTTTTTTGAGGATCTAAATAGAATGGTGAATGCACTACTCCAGTATTTCTTCCACTTGCATGCACTGCAACCCTATCCTCTTTTTCAATTACGCACACCTTATGACTAGACAGCGCTGAAAGCCAATAAGAGATGCTAGTTCCAAGAATTCCTCCGCCAATTATTGCCACATCAAATTTCTGCAATAAAGAGATCACATAACACAATGATTAATTGATTATGAAAAAGGCGCCGGGAGAGAGATTTGAACTCTCGAACCCTTGCGAGTACGCGCTTTATGGTTTTTGTAATTTCCAGGCGCGCGCCCTACCAGGCTAGGCGACCCCGGCACGAGTCTTTACGACAAAAATTCTAACAAGTCGTTCATTATATAATACGTGATTTTATCCTTTGATGAAATCCTCTAGTGCAGATTTTGCCTGAGGATCACTCATTTGTCTTGGAGGATGTTTCATCAAATATGCACATGCTGGGATGACTGGTCCACCCATTTTTCTCTCCAGTGCGATTTTTGCAAGCCTTGCTGCATCAATTACAATACCTGCAGAATTTGCCTTGTCATCCACTTCTAGTCGAACTTCCATATTGTATGGAATGTTTGCCCACTGTCTTCCTTCAATTCGCATGAACATTAGTTTTGTATTTCCTAAAAATGGAATAAAGTCAGACGGTCCAACATAGATCTGGTCATCTGCTAGCCTTTCTGATAATTGCGATTGAACACTTTCTGTCTTTGAAATTCTTTTGCTAACTAGTCTATCTTGTTCTTTCATGTTCAAAAAGTCAGTGTTGCCGCCAACATTGATTTGATATGTTTTTTCGATTTTTGTTCCACGGTCATCACACAATTTTGCCAAGGTTCTGTGCACGATTGTTGCGCCAACTTGTCCCTTGATATCATCACCAATGACTGGGATTTTTTTTGCCGTAAATTTTGCACCCCATTTTTTATCAGATGCGATAAACGATGGAATGCAGTTTACAAATGCTGTATTAGTATCAAGGCACATTTGCGCCCAAAACTGGGTTGCCTTTTCTGACCCTACTGGCAAATATGATACAATGATTTCTGCGCCGGTTTTTTCGATTTGTTTTTTGATGTCTTTAGTAATCTGTTCGTTTGACTTTTTGCTTTTGAGTGGCTTGACTCTGTTCTCGACCCAGATTCCAACACCGTCCAGTGCTGGGCTTTCATAGACCTCAGCCTTTGTTTTTGGCATTTTGTTTTTTGGAACCCAGTTAACCATGTTTGGGTATGCGTATATTGCCTCATTGATTGTTTTGCCCACCTTGTTTTGGCCAACATCAAAGCCGGCTACGAAATCCAAGTCATGAATGGAATATTTTGCGATTTTTTCATGCATGATTCCAATTACTTTTTGTTTTGGGTTTTGCCTATAGTATTCAATTCCTTGAATTAACCCTGAAAAACAGTTACCTATTCCTACTAGACCTACCTTTACTTTTCCCAAACCTAGATTGGTTTTTCGTTGAACTTGTTTTAAGTTTTCCTACTTGAAAATGTTAATTGTTGTGGAATCATGTATCTTGTGTTTTCCTTCATCATAGGCAAAGGACTCTAGGACATATCGTCCTTCTAAAATATGAGAATTATCGTTTTTTTGCTGGTTCCACTCAAATGTGTATTTTTCTTTTGGTGCCAATTTTGTTCCATCAAAGGATGTTGAGAAAAACTCAGTTCCATCAAGTGCCCTTACACGAAATGATGCCAAATCATTTTGGAATGACATTTCGGATGTGCCAGAGTTAATTATCTGGACTATGATCTTTTCATTCAGATCATAGTCATGCTTGTCAGTCAGTATTGATATTGCCGAACCGTCCGTAAACTCTAATCCTTGCTTGTTGTATGTTTTTTCAAAATATAGCCCAAGTGCCAAAGATGCACTAACACCCACAATGATTGCAACTATCAATCCTTTTGGAATCATTCTGGCTTTGATCTGGAGCGCCAGTTTTTCGGATATGTGTTTGGCGCCATGATTATTCGTCTTGTTTGGAATGCGTAACCCTTTGTTGCATCTTTGATTTCATTTGTGGAAAGGAGTGCTTCTGCAAGCGCCACAACTTCACCCTTTTGTGTGTATACTCCAACCAGATTTCCCTTGCTTATGTTATCAGATAGTTGTAAAATACCAGGTATTGCAAGCTGTGCTCCATGGCATAATGCATCTACTGCAGAATCTCTAATGACTACGGATTTTATTTCAGAAAGAGCATATTCAATTGGTATGATTATTTTTTTTAACTTTGATTCATCATTTTTTTCTTCCCAAGTTGCAAAGGCGTCTGCCACTTCGTGTAATGTGACAAGTTGATCTTCGTGAAATTGGTGCACACGTGAACGTCTAAGCTCAACCATTGTTGCGCCAGGCCCTAAAAGCTCCCCGATATCATAGTATAGTTTTCTAATGTATGTTCCCGCCTCACACAAGACTCGCAACAACAACAATCGTTCTTTTTGCTCCATTACCTCAAGCTCATAAATTGTTCTAGTTCTTGTTTGTCGCAAAACTGCGGATCGTTGTGGTGGTTTTTGGTATATTTCTCCAATGAATAATTTCAGGATGCTTTCCAGTTTTTCCTTACTTGGGAGAGAGTGTAGTCTTCCCAGGCCATAGTATTCCTTTGGGCCCATTAGCAAAACACCGAGTGCCTTTGTTGCCTCACCTAGACCCAGTGGCAGTACCCCAGATACCTGAGGATCTAGTGTACCACTATGACCAATCTTTGGAAGTTTGAGAATTCTTTTTGCCCATGCAACAGTTTCATGGCTGGTAGGTCCTGGAGGTTTATCCAAAAGAATTAGGCCGTAATTTAGTAGATCTTTAACGGATCTTTGGTCATAGTACACCCCATATGCGTCATTTGTGATGTCTTGGTCGATTTCGATGAGGTTTTGTAGTTGTGGCAGGCTCAAAGTAGCTCTCTTACCTTTTGTATTGCGGTTTTTAGTACTGTCTGTGCATCAAACCCATCGGTGTTTATTATAACATCAAACACGGAAAGGTCATCTCCAAAATCAAAACCATATAGTTTTTTGTACAAAGCCTTGTTTTCCTCGTATCTTTTTTTTACAATATCTAACGCATCAGATAGTTGCATGTTGTCTCGGTTTTGCATTCTTTTTGCACTGTTTTCCTTGCTTCCTCCAAGCCAGATTTTGATACCACCGCTAACAAGCCAGGGAAGTGTATAGCTTGTTATGACTACATTTCCTTTTTGAAATATTTCTTTTAGCTTTTCATCTACCTTGTTGTCAAATTCATAATTGTCTTTTCTTTGGCTAAGAAAGGCCATTCCTTCCTTTGTATCCCACCAATCATCTCCCTTGGTTTGAAATCCTTGCCCTGTTGCCATTTCTTTGAGGACATCGCCACCGCTCAGGTTTTGCATTCCAAATTCTTTTGCCAATCCCTTGGATATTGTGGTCTTGCCGATGGCAGGTGGTCCAGAAATGATTATTGATTTTGGCAAAGCTAGGTAAGATCCATCGATGTCTTGGTAAGCTTCATTATCAGCCCGCTAAATGCAATTGAGCCAAGAAAGTACCAACCCCAAAAGTAAACCTCGTTTTCATTGTGACAGATTTTTCCATCAATTTTATCAGCTGGACAGGTAATTGAGAAAAAGTCTCCAGGTATGATGTTTAGTGGTACTGGCGATATTGCCACAGTGTATGAGAATAATGGCGGCAATACAAGATAGAAAATCAGGATTAGTGGCACGAATGTAATCATCATTGGTCGCATGTTCATTTGCATCATTTCCTGGTTTAGTCGAGTCATGTATGAGGATTTTTTGTTTAGTTCTGCCTGCTTTGCTGTGTCTTTTGATCTAAAGGCTGCCATTCTTTCTTTTTGCCATGCTCTTGTTTCCCTCATTATTCTCTGCAGTTTTTCTTGGTCGACTAGCTTTTTTCTCACCACTGCGTTAAAGAGGTTCAAAAGTAGTGAAAAGCCCAAAATTCCAAACAGTGATGGGACCATCCCCTTTACAATTGGGTCTGCACTGCCCAATGGTCCTTGCTGAAAGCCAAGAAAATCCCCTTGTAGAAATATCGATTCCAAAAAGTGTAGTATTATGATTGGTTCCATTTTACAGACCTATTGCGTTTATTACCTCAAGAGCTGCTTCTTCAACCTTTCCTTCTGTGTTAAGAACGGATTTCATCGGAGAGCCTGTCAGTACTGCACAGCTTGAAAGCATTGCATCTTGGACTGCGAGCTCTTTTTTTATTTTGTCAATGGATATTATGTCTCTGTGTCGTGTGTTGTCCTTCATTCGGCGATTGTAGATCTCCTCAGATCTTGCCGACACTACGATAAGGTTTGCAGGCTTTAGCTCCTCTAGCACGTGATATGGTAGTCCTGGGTAGAAACCTTCCTTTGTAGAGATAAACGCGTGTGTGTCAATAATTACCAGACTTTCGTTAAATCCTGCGATTTTTTTTGCTGCTGCTGTTTGTAGGTGTTTTTGTTCTTCTACTGCAAGCTTTCTTAGCTCGTCTCGATTCTCAATTCCAAGCTTTTTTGCCTCTTCAAACATTACCGTTCCAAAGCTGTGAACGCTCACGCTTTTGTTCTTGTTTTTTAGTATGTCCACTATTTTGGTTACAACTGTTGTTTTGCCTGCTCCAGCAATGCCTACAATTATGACTTTTTTACTTTCGGCCAAGCAGAGCACCCAGACGAGGCATAACAACTTCGACTTGTTCTCTAATTAGCTGTTGATAATAGTTAATCAAAATATCGACCATCAGTAGTATTCCAATTCCGCTTCCAAACACGCCCAATACATCCGAGGCCCCAGCTAGGGCACCAAGTATTGCAGAACCAATTATTGTCACAGATGGAATGTACTTTGCAAGTAGTGACTCTACGGGCTGGTTTGATTTTCTAAATCCTGGAATTTGGACATCTGCATCCAAGAGATTTTTTGCTGCGCTCTTTGGTGATAATCCGCCAAGTTCCACCCATAATCTTCCAAATACAACAACTATTCCAATCATGAACATGACATAGACTACGGCTCTGAGCGGGTCTTGTGCAGCTAAGTCCAGTCCCCTTGGCGGCGTGATATAGTAGATTATTCCTCCTACTGGGGTGGATGGATTTGTAGGATCAAATTGCGCTAATATGTTGAAAAGCTGATTTGCATTTCTTGGATTTAGATTCGCCCATAGCATTTGGCCCATAAACACAGCGTTTGCAGTTAGGGCAGACGCCAAGATAACTGGGATGTTTGAGACATACATTAGTTTGATTGGGTATGTGGCTGAAAAGCCTCGATACTTTGTTGATACGATTGGAATTTCAACTTTGATTGCTTGAGTATATACAAGAATCAATAGTATACCAGCAGTTATTCCTAGTCCGAATAAACTAGGAAGTTGATTTGATCTAAACAAGATGTCTGAGATATTGCCTTGCACGATAGATTGTGAAATGAAAGGGGCCACGCCGATTAGACTACCGTCGCCTGCAGGTAGTGGACTAAATATGCTCCATAGAATTTGTTGGGCTACACCGGCCATGATAAAGAGACTAATTCCGCTACCCAGTCCCCATCCTTTCTGAATTAGCTCATCTAAGAGCATGATGATTACTGAGGCGGCAATTAGTTGCCCTATTATGACATAAAGTACACTTGGATTAGCAAGACCTGGACCATACACCGCTGTAGCATACACTACAGATTCAACTATGATTACTATGTATGTTACAAGTTTTGTTGCAGTCTGAAAGACTCCTCTTTCATCGGGTTTTGTAAAGTCAAATTTTAGTATCTCAGAGCCTTTGAGGAGTTGCATCAAAAGTCCTGCTGTGACTATAGGTCCGATACCAAGCTCAACTAGGGTTCCTTGTTGAGATGCAAAAATTACTCGAGCAAACTGTAAAAAGTCAAACTGAGGAGCAGTTGCACCAAAAAGCGGAGTTTGTCCCATTACCTGATAAATCAATAATGCTAGTCCACACCAGAGTAATCTAGTTTGAAGTGATAACTTCTTTTTTGGTTTTGGAATTTGAACTAGATATGGTTCTGTTTTTTCAACAATTCGTTTGACTAGACCAGTTGTAGTTCTTTCACTCAACAGCTAACACCTCGCCCCCGGCATTTTTGATCTTTTCTGCTGCGGACTCTGTGTATCTGTCAATTTTGACAGAGTAGGCATTCTTTGTTTGCCCACCGCCGAGAAGTTTATCGTATCCAAGGCTTGCAAGATCGAGTATTTTTTTGCCTCCTTCTTGCTTGCCATGTTTTGCGAAAATGTCGTCAAGATCTCTTACACTAGTCCATTTTTTGGTTATGATTGGGTGAGGTGGATGAGTAGAATCATGACCAAAGTGATCAGGATCTTCTTTTAGTAGGGTACTAAACAGATGTTTGTGCAGTCCAGCCTGTCCTAGGCCTCCCTTGTGACCGCTTGCTCTGTGTTGGCCAATTTGTCCCCAGCCGTGTGTTCTGGAGCCTCTGAGCTTTCTTGTCTTTCGTAGTCTTGTTGCCAACTTAGATCATGCTCCTGACAAGCTCAACTAGTTCTTTATTTTGTCCTAACACTCCACCTTCTCCGTATGTTTTTCTTGTGCTTCGTTTGAAGCCACGTTTTGGTGGGGCTAGTGCAAACCAAGGTTTGATTGGCTTAATTTTATTCATAGATGTTTTACCTTCAGAAACAGCAGATGCAAGATCATCAATTGATTTGAAGCCCAGCTGTGTTAGATCGTCATTTGAGATTTTTTTGTATCCTGCTTTTCTTCCTTTTTTGTTAAAGAGCTCTTTTGCAATATCTGCACTTACTTCTTGCCAAGAAATGTAGTGCTTTACTCTATCTAGCATTCCTAATGTGTTATCTTTTGCAGGGATGATTGTTGCCCTGAATTTTTTGTCTAATTTTAATAGTTCAAGTGTGGTTTTTGCCCAGTGTGGCACGTTGATTTGTCCACTCATTCTTACAACAAGATATGCTTTTGCCATGTATAATCAACCTTGACTAAAAGTCTGCCTTAGGCATTGTAGGATTGCCTTTGATGTAGAATTCATTGTTTCAGTAGAGCCCTTTGCTGTGGTCCATGCGTCCTTTAGTCCAGCAAGCTTGAGTAAGTTTCTGATTTTACCGCCAGCAACTAGACCTAATCCTCTTGGTGCTGGAACGATTTCAACTACGACACTTCCACCTTTTCCTCGTACCTTAAACGGTACAGAGTGAGCTTGGTCGCATCTGCATTCCCAGCTTCCACAACCTAATTTGATTGGGCTTACGTTTAGAAAAGCATTAGTTGTTGCCTTTTCGATTGCAACTCTCATTTGTTTTGATTTTCCTTGTCCAATTCCTAACCATCCATTCTCGTTTCCTGCTGCAACCAGTGCCTTGAATTTGGTTCGCTGTCCGTTTGGTGTCATTGTTTGAACCATGCCGACATCGATTACTTCGCTTTTTAGATCAGGCAGTAATTTTTTGATAATGCCTGCTTCTTGAATTCTTAGTCCATTAGAGTAAATTTCATCCATTGATGTGATAAGGCCTGCAGCTACTTTTTTGCCAAGCTCAGTTCTTGGAACCCAGATCTTTTCCTCTTCTTTTCTTGGTCCACGTCTTTCTGGTCTGCCAGATCTACCAAATCTGTCCGGTCTGCCAGATCTTTGTTGATTTTGATTATTTTGAACTGTCTCGCTCATGTCTACTTTACCTCGCTGTCAATGGCTGATTTTATCTTTGCAATATCATTTTTTACTTTGAGATGTGCTCCGTTGATTCTTTCATCACTTGGAAGTGTTTCCTGGCTTGCTGGAATTTCAAGGCCTGCATCAATTACTCCTTTTAGTGCAGCTGCCATTCTTTGTGTGTACTTTCTTGTGCCACTGTACAAAATTGCACCTGTTGCTCCCTTGGAGAGCGCCTTTTTGCCTGCAAAATAACCCGTCAGATAGGCTGCTGGGACATTTTTTCTTGAACCCTTCCAGCCCTTTGAAATTAGGAATCTAGAGTGTGCTGATGCAACTACCTTGTCTCCAGTGAATTCTGGTTTGTGAATCTGAACCAAGGTGTTTTCGTTTGAAATTTGAACTGTGATAAAGTCGGCTCGACCCATCAGCATTAGCTTACGCTTTTTATAGTTGGTTTTTTCCTCACGTAAACGTCGAAGTATAGTCGAATAAGCCATTGTGATATTACTGAACTTTTGGAACTGCTTTTATAAACGATTAGATGCCCAAGGATGCAAGTAGTGCTTTTTGAGAATGCAGACGATTTTCTGCCTCATCCCACACTACAGACTGCGGCCCATCAATTACAGATGACGTTACTTCCTGATCTCTTTTTGCTGGCAGGCAGTGCATAAAAATGCAGGATTTTTTTGCTTTTGACATTAAAGATGAGTTTACTTGGTATTTTGGGAGAAATTTCTTTATTTTCTTTTGATCGTCATGAATCGACACAAATGTATCGGTCACTATTATATCTGCGTCTTTTGCTGCCCTTTGAGGGTCTTGCATTAGATCTACACTAACAAGTTTTTTGCATTCTTTTACTACCTTGGAATTTGGTTCAAACTCCTTTGGTGTTGCAATAGACATAGAGATTCCAACTTTTGAGCAACCATACAGCATTGAATTGCAGACATTGTTTCCGTCTCCGATCCAAGCAAGCTTTAATCCATCTAGTTTCCCTTTCTTTTCTTTAATTGTCATCAAATCTGCAAGTATTTGGCACGGATGATATGAATTCGATAGTCCATTGATTATTGGAATGGTTGAACTTTTTGCTAAGGCTTCTATTGTGGAATGATCATAGACTGGAGCCATAATAACATCAACATAACGTGAAAGAGTTTTTGCAGTATCCTCTATTGTTTCTCCACGTGATATTTGTAGTTCTTGTGATGACAGATTAATTGCATGTCCTCCAAGCTGGAACATTCCAGCCTCAAAACTTACACGAGTTCGTGTCGACGGCTTTTGAAATATCATTGCAAGCGTCTTGTTTTTGAGTAACGGTTTTGAGATTCCTTTTTTCAGATCTTTTTTCAGTGAGATTGCAAGATCTATTATCTGAAGAATTTCTTTTTTGTCTAGCTCACCAAGTGTTAGAATGTGTTTAATTTTGATCATTTCTTTAACCAACCGAAAAGTCCTTTCTTCTTTGATTTTTCCTCTTTGTCCTCTTTAACTTTGTCTTCTTCTGGCTCTTCCTCTAGTTTTTGTTCAGCCTTTGGTTCTTGTCCGGGCTTTGGACGGCCATTTGCAATCCATTTTCTAATTTTCTCCCCCATTGCAAATGCTTCGTTGTCATTTTCTGGAGGCGGAACGTCATACAAATCGGCATATTGTGAGATATCGTTGTCGTTGATTCCTTCGAAAGGATCATCACTTTTCTTTTTCTTTGGTTCTGGTTTTGGTTCTGGTTTTGGTTCTGGTTTTGGTTCTGGTTTTGGTTCTGGTTTTGGTTCTGGTTTTGGTTCTGGTTTTGGTTCTGGTTTTGGTT
>CAYOBG010000039.1:0-11720 GCA_964402265.1 uncultured Candidatus Nitrosotenuis sp.
CCTTTTTTGAGGACGACTTGAGATTCCATTACAACCATGTTTTGCGCAATTTGTTTTGTAAATAAAAATTCTTGCCTAATCTGAGGACAACAATTAAAATCTACGCGGCAAAGCCATTCTCTGAGGGCTGATAGTTCAGTGGTAGAATGCCCGCCTTGCACGCGGGAGGTCAGGGGTTCAAGTCCCCTTCAGTCCACTTACACCGATCTTTTGCAAATTTGAATCCAAGAGATGGATTTAAATATGATATTTTGAGTGGAAAGTTGGAATGGCAGCACCAGCATATGTAGCAGAATCCATCGCAGTATGGATACCACTTATTGTCGGCTTAGCACCAGGATTAGTTTACTGGTTTGTTATAACTGGCATGAGAAACAGAAAATAACCATTCAATTTCTTATCTTTTATTCCTAATTTTTGTAAAACCTTCTAGTCCACATTGTTTACAATATGATATTTCTTATGTGATTAATGCCGCCTGTATAACAAGATTGAATTGAAAAACCTGATTTTAGTATCATCTCTACTGTTCTTACTGTTCCCAGCAGCGCAAATCTTTGCGCAGGTAACTGACACTCAGTCCACGCTTGGCGTAAAGCTGACCAATACTGCGCCCTTTGTCTACAAGGATGACGAAGGATACACCGTTGTAATTGGCGAGGTTGAAAACACAAAAAGCTTCCCGGTAACTAATGTCAAAATCTGGACCGGATTCTTTAGTGGCGAGGCTGCAGGTTCTGCTGGCGAGACCCCACTTGAAACCGTAACTGGCACCACACTGCTTGCAACAGTTCCGGCAAAAGGCAAGTCACCATTTATCATAGTATCAGAAACACCAGACCCTGAAATTGCCGAAGTCACAATTAACATGCTTGGCTTTAACTCTGCAACTCAAAAGCAGCAGCTCCTGGAAATAAAACCAGGGGCACTAGTTATTGGCGATAACATCACACTTGATGCAAAAATAACAAACAACGGACAAGACGAATCCACTAGCACCAGAATTCATTTGATTGCGTATGATGCGTTTAGCCCGCCAAGAATTGTCGGAATAGAGACATTGTCAATAGGTGAGATCTCATCAAAGAAAGATGCCAATATAGAATTTGACGCAAAAATGGATTCTCGCGCATCATCGTTTAAGCTGATTGCGGAATCTGAGAACTATCAGTCAAAGGTTACCGATATCACCAAGGTCTCACTTGACGCACCAACAAAGCTCATCACCATTAACGGAGTCGGGGTTCTAGATTCCGAGGGAGCCAAAATATCTACAATCAAGGTTGGCACCCCAGTCGATATCACAAGTGATCTGTCAATCCAGTTTTCAGCCCTTAATGGTCCAAAGCAACAATTTGTGTACTATGCACAAGTAAAACAATTTGGAGAGACAGCACCAGTTGAATTTTTGGGATTAGCAGAAGGCCAGTTTACTTCAGGAGTGCCCCAATCTGCAACAGTCACCTGGACCCCAGAACACGAGGGCGGATTTTTCATAGAGGCATATGTCTGGGATGAGAACGCAGTGGCACTGGCAGCCCCTAGCAAAACCGTCTCTGTTATTTTGGTAACACCATAAATCCCTCTTGGTATAATCATACTTCATGGCAGAATTTCAGCTAGTGGCAATGGGTGGAACATTTGATATTATTCACAAGGGGCATCTGACCCTGTTAGGTGGAGCATTCTCAGTATCAGATAATGTGATAATAGGATTAACAAGTGATGAGCTTGCCAAAAAAAAGGGCAAAAAGCTAAACCATGATTATATCAAAAGATATGACTCCTTGAGGCAGGCAATTGAAACAAACTTTCCAGGAAAATTATACCATATCAGCAAGCTTGACAATGACTTTGGGCCTGCAGTAATTGAGGGAGACGTGCAGGCATTAGTAGTAAGTGATGAAACCGCACCGCAGGTGGATGCACTAAACAAACTCAGACAAGAAAAGGGCTTGCGCCCAGTCAAAATGGTCATGGTCCCGTTGGTCTTGGCCAAGGACGGCAAAAGAATCTCCACTACCAGGATTCGAAGCTCAGAGATTGACACTCAGGGAAACTTGTTATAAGTTGACAAAGTGCTTGCCTATCTTTGATTCATCAAAATAAAACGAAAATTCTCAATCAACGCACACTTGACTCTGATTAACCATCTATCAAAAAAATTCACAAATGACGTAAACGGGCTACAGGAAGGATTGCACCCGGAAAGCCTTGCGTTCTGGTATTCGCAAATAATCAAGGAGGCAAAAGACATGGCGCCTCCATGGCTTGTAGATAAAATCAATGTAAAGCAGGATCCAATTTTACAAATGAAGTTTAATCTGGACATATCAAAAAGGGCAGTCACGTATTTCATGATGGCAGTCGATAACAACCTGCAAAAAATGCCAAACTCTACTAAATTGTATTTTCTCAAGGTACAGGAAACTCTGTCAGGCGAGATGGACAAGTCCCTGGTGTGATACTATTCTTTCACTATTTCAACAATATCTGAGACTATCTTTGTGTCTTTGATGCGGTGAACATCATCTAATACGGATTGGATAAAATCAGCAAAAATGTTGACCTGCTCTACGTTCTTGAATACGACTGAATGAGCGGACTTGTCCTTTAGCGCAATTACTACTTCATTTTCGTAAATGTTCAGGATTGATGAGATGTATGTTTCGTCTCCGTCCTTGATGTAGATCATGCTTGCAAGCTTTGTTGCCTCGTGTTTGTCTTGGCATACGACTTGTACTTTCATTGGTCTTCGTACAAAAATTTCTCTATCTGGGATTTTGCCTTTTCTCGCTTTTGCTGGTGTGATACCAAGAACTCTGTTACCTTTTCAATCAGTATTGCCTTTAGCTCACCAGTTAGCATCTTGCCGGACTTGTAGTCATCGTATATTGACTTGAGCTTTTTGTCGTCTGGCTCAAAGAAGATTCGCAAATACTGGTATGACACATCAATGTCTGGATTGCCGCCAATCTTTCGGTGCTCTTCCACTGTTGGCTGCCCACCAGAAAACGCATACTTGTTTATCTTCTTTTTTACCAGCTCCGGCGCATCTGTAGTGTAAATTGTTCCGCTTTCCTCTGATGCAGACATTTTTCCTCCAGGGCCTGACAACGATGGAATCATAATGTTGTGGATTAGCGCAGGCTTTTCCCGCCCAATTTTTGGTGCAACATCGCGCGTTATTCGAAAATGTGGGTCCTGGTCTACACCTAGTGGAATCAAAACAGGCCTGTCCTCGATAAAGCACGGTGCGGACTGGAGTGATGTATAAAATATCATTCCAACGTTAGTCTCGTTTGTAAACCCAAAGACTGCCTTTGTGTTTGAAAAATTGATCTTTTTTGCAACCTGGGCTGCAATTGGATAAAGGGTCTTGATGTTTTTTGTGTTAATTATTATTTTTGTTTTCTCTGGCTTGAAGCCTAATGCAATAAAGTCAAGTGCATTCTCATATGCAAAGTTGCGCGTCTGCTCTAATGTGAGGTCCTGCTTGGCATAAAATTTCTCATCGTCTGTTAGCTGAAAGTACAGGTTTGTATCAAATTTTTCCTGCAGCCATTTTGTAAAAACCCAGGGAACCAAGTGTCCTATATGGGTGTGGCCTGAAGGGCCGCGACCAGTATACAGGAAGAACTTTTTGCCCTTTTGATAGTCATTTAGGATTCGGCCCAGTTCTCTGTGCGAGAAAAAGACTCCGCGCCTTAGCATAAAGTGAACCTCGCCTGTGACTTTTTCGATTTTTTTTAGAATCTCACCCGTGATCTTTTCAGTGCCAAATTGTTTGATGAGCTTGTCATAATCGATTTCTCCTTCTACGTGCCATGGCGTGACAATGAATTCATCAGAAGGCATCCATGGTCAAGTTAGGTTAAGGTTTAAAAAGTCTTTTCGGGTCGTTTTGCTGTTGTCTCAAGTTTTACATCCAATTGAGAAAACAATAATCAAGCTTTTAAAAAATTTACAAAACCTAACCGAAGAACAAATCTCTGAAAAAACCGGACTCTCCATTGATCAAACAAGACGTGGAATAGAATGGCTCAAGCTCAAAAATCTTGCAACCGTAACAGAGATTGAAAAATCATTTGTAACACTTGGCAAAAATGGCCTGGCAGCAAAGCAGGATGGTCTGCCTGAAAGAAAGCTTGTCAGCTTGATTTCAAATCAACCAGCATCCTTTGATGATCTGAGAAAAAAACTGCTCGATGAAATCAATGTAGCAATTGCAAACGCAAAGAAAAACGACTGGGTAATAATTCAAAAAGGCGAGAGCTCAAACATGGTATCACTAAAACAAAACCCGCAAGAAACAAGTGAAGAAAAGCTAATCAACGCAATATCTGAAGGCAAGACCCCGCTTGAGCAAATCAAGGATTCAGTAGCACTAGAGTCACTAAAAAAGCGACCAGATTACATCATAATAGAAACAACAAAGTCGAGAACCGTATCTCTCTTAGAATCGGCAAAAAGCATCGATGTTGATTCTGAAGACTCGGGGGCAATAGATGTGGAAGCAGACGTACCAAGAGTGTATGCTGCAAGGACACATCCACTAAAGGATACGATAAACGAAATACGCGAAGTCTTTGTGAGTTTGGGATTCTCAGAAATCCTGGGAAATCTTGCACAGTCTAGCTTTTGGAATTTTGACGCATTATTTACTCCACAGGATCATCCTGCTAGAGAAATGCAAGACACCTTTTACATCAAGGACATGGCGGCAACAAAGTACGCCAATCCAAAACAGCTCTCAAGCGTGTCTGATTCTCACAAAAAGGGGTGGAAATACAACTGGAGTCCAGATGTTGCAAAAAAAATGGTCCTGCGAACCCACACCACATGTGTCACAATAAAGTACTTGGCAGAAAACAAGCCAGACGAGGCAAGGGTCTTCTCACTTGGCAGGGTATTTCGAAACGAAAAGGTCAGCTACAAACATCTAGTGGAATTCAACCAGGTGGAAGGAATCATTGCTGGAAAAAATGTCTCACTCCGAGACCTGATGGGAATCCAGACCGAGTTTTACAAAAAAATGGGAATTCACAAAATAAAGTTCTGGCCGACATTTTTCCCATACACTGAACCGTCACTGCAAACAATGGTGTACAATGACAGGCTAGGAAAATGGGTCGAGCTCTTTGGAATGGGAATCTTTAGGCCAGAGGTGACAAAACCATTTGGAATTACAAGGCCTGTTCTTGCATGGGGCGGAGGAATTGAGAGAATTGCCATGCTAAAATATGGATTAGATGATGTCCGAGAATTTTACAACAACAACCTGAACTGGTTGAGGAACGTACCAAAATGCCAGTAGTCACACTATACCTGCAAAGACTGGAAAAGCTCGTTGGGAAGACTAGTCGAACAAAAATCATTGATGCATTGCCGTTTTTGGGCCTCGACATTGAAGAACAGACAGACCAATACATCAAGGTAGAGTACAGTCCGAATAGGCCTGACTATGGAATTGATGTTGGCATAGCATCAGGACTCCAAGGATTACTGGGCATCAAAAAAGGACTTGGCAAGCTTGAAATCAAAAAAGGCACTCAATATGTAATCAAGACAGATCCTTCTGTAAAGAAAGTTCGCCCATACGTTTCAGGTATTGTGGCAAAAAACGGGAAACTAGACGATGAGGCAATAAAACAGCTCATAGCATTGCAGGAGGACCTGCACTTTGGAATTGGAAGGAGGCGCAAAAAATCCTCAATTGGAATACACAATCTAGACGCAGTATCATTCCCATTGCGTTATACGACAGTCTCAAAAGACCACAAGTTCGTCCCGCTGACCTCAACTCAGGAAATGTCGGCATCACAAATTCTCAAAGATACGAATGCGGGCCAAGAATACAGCCAAATCATTCCAGGCGACAAAGTCCCAATGATACTGGATTCAGCAAAAAACACAATATCATTTCCGCCAATAATTAATTCCGCCCTGACTGCCGTATCCACATCAACTACAAATCTCCTCATAGAGGTGACTGGCACTGACAAAAACACCGTAGATGACACCTTATCCGTGATGGCATCAACTCTTCAAAACCTCGGGTTTACCATATATCATATCAAAGTTGATTCAAAGAGCTCAGCAGACTCACTCAAACCAAAATCAATACTCCTTGATCCTAGCCTTGTCAGCCAAACACTTGGCCTGAATTTAGCCCCTGCCAAAATTTGCGATACTCTAAGAAAATGCAGACTAGATGCCATAGTACGAGGAAAAAAAGTCAATGTAATCATTCCAAGATTCCGATTTGACATTTTAGGACCAATGGACCTAGTCGAAGAAGTTGCATTAGGTTATGGAATACAAAACCTTACCCCTACACTACCGACTACCATATCCGTTGGACAAAAAAATCCAATCACACTACGACTAGACCAGCTAAGCCAGATAATGATTGGTCTTGGGTTTACAGAAGCACTCAACTCCAGTCTTACCAGCAAGCAAGTCTTGTACGATGATACAAATGTCGATTCATCAAAAATAATCGAAGTCGCAGAATCAAAAAGCCAAGAGCACACAGTTCTGCGCGACTCGTTACTTCCAGGATTGTTGGAAAACCTCTCAAAGAACATACATGAATCATATCCACAAAAATTATTTGAAACAGGAATTGTCTTCTCAAGGGACTCACCAATTACAGAACTACACAATATTGCATGTGTTAGCACTCACAAGGATGCAGGATTCACTGAGATAAAGTCAGTCTTACAATCACTGTTAAAGACAGACTCTAATCTTGAATGCAAGACAAAAACCTCAACGCACCCAATTTTTGCTAAAGGCAAAACCGCAGACATTTTGGTAAATGGCAAAAAGGTGGGCACAATTGGCGAGGCAGATTCCAAGGTAATTGAGAATTTCAAAATTCGCACACCTGTCTGCGGATTTGAAATGAATCTGTCTGGTTTTGTTTTTTAGGATTGGTATCATCCGATCTGAATTAATAACGACTATTCCCAACATTGATTGCCCTAACAAGGCACACAGACGGACTGGAATGACTATGATGCTAAAACATGATTTCCGGGTCCACCCAGGTGTGCGACATGGGGCTACCCCGGACACAGAGCATATTAGAGGATATGGCTAATACCTGTGATAATATGTGAGTCAGTGCCGGGGTACACCTTTTAACCAAAAAAATATTAGATTTGCAAAACCCAAATCATATCATGACAAACTATTGGCTGTGCAAGCAAGAGCCAAGCACCTACAATATTGATGCGTTACAGAAGGAAAAAACCACAACCTGGGATGATGTCCACAACAATTTGGCAGTAAAGCACATCGCCCAAATGAAGAAAGGCGATCTTGCGTTTTTCTACCATTCTGGAGAGGAAAGGCAGATAGTCGGAATTATGGAAATAACATCAAACCCATATCCAAACCCAAAAGAAAAGAATCCTAGGTTTGTTGTAATAGATGTAAAATACAAAAAAAGACTGCCAAGGCCTGTCACACTAGATGAGATCAAAGCAAACAAGAAATTCAAAGACTGGGAACTATTACGAATTTCAAGACTATCTGTGATGCCGGTTTCGTCTCAAATCTGGAGCGAAATAGTCAAAATTTCACAAAAATAGAAACCGCCAATAGGTTTATTGATATATCCCGAGGTGTATTATTTATCATGGCGACAGCATACGTTTTGATAAACTGTGAACTCGGTTCAGAAGAATCCATCATAAAGCAACTCAAGTCGCTTGATGGCGTCAAAGAGGTTCACGGCACATTTGGTGCATACGACATCTTGGCCAAAATAGAATCTCCAACAGTTGAAGCATTGCGCGAAACTATTACTTGGAAGATTCGCAAAATCGAGAAAATCAGATCTACATTAACCCTTATGGGTATTGAGGGTCAATCTTAACTACCTCTTTTTCTTGTCATGCTTTTACATTTCATATTTTTAGTAACTCGGGAGGATCTAGACGGCAGATCAAAGGAATTCCAATATGTCCAGCAGATGGGTCAGTTTTACAAAAAATGGATCCATGACACGTTTTCTGTAGATGTGGATGTGCAGTGTGACCAGATGATAGTACCAAAACAAAGCCTCTTGCGAAGACTGGACACCTCTGTACTAATTGAGGATCACAAAAGCAGAGGCGCAGACACGTTTCATTTCTATCTGTGTAATTTTAGGCCGCTCTGGACTGACTGCACTTGTGAAGGATATTACGGAGACAATTTTGCAATGACACTATGGGTCAAACCAAAAAACGATTCTGAGCTTCTTGAAAGGTGTCAGAAAAACTGCAGTGTCGTGTCCCATGAGCTATCGCACAAGTTCTTGGCGGAAAAAAAATTCAAAAAGCAAGTAGAAACAATACATGATGTTTGGTCAAAGCATTTCTTCAGCGACTTGCCGTTTGAGCAGTACGGAAAAGACTTTGAGCAGGCAAAATCTGACCCATATTTTCTCACAATCGATGCTACCGACTTTCGGTGATAACATAATCACCAGGCCTTTTAATTTTCGCAAAAACCAAGCTCCTCATGTTATTGTGCAAGGGAATATGCAAAACAAAATACCGAGAACTTCTAGGCGATGTCTCGCTAAAATATAACGGCCAAAAAAGATGCGGAGTATGCGATGTCTATCTGAAGCTAAAAAACTCAAAATGCCCGTGCTGCAAATCTATCCTGCATGTGAGGCCAAGACACTCCAAGGCCAAAACAAAATACTATGAAAACGACGGTATTCAGTGGATCTAGGTGCACTTTGTCACAGAATAAATTCTGTTTTCAAAGTTTGCAGTCTTTATTTCCAGTCTGTTCTCAGCGTCTGTCTTTCTTGACTTGCTGAGGTTTTCCAATTCCACCAGTGAATCACCCTTGAAGCCAACAGATGTTCCAAAGATTGCATCAGTTAGCATTGTTCCATGGTCTCCCTTTTTGACGTCATCTATTATTCCATAGAATTTGATTGCCTCTCTTTTTTGGACTGGTGTTCCAGTGGATTTGTTAAATGCTACAGCAATGTACATGCCGTTGTTCTTGACTGCCACTGGTACCTTGTGGTTCTTGCCAGAGGCGCCAGGGATTGACTCGTTAATCAAAATATCGCACTTGTGGTACATACTTGCTACATATGCATAAAATCTATAGTCAGCAAATTTTCCTGCCTCATCACTTTCACAGTCAATAAAAATTCGATGCAGCGTTGTGAGTGCTGTGTCATTCATGCTTTGAAGCCTGTCGTCGAGTCGGCCCCTTTCTAAAAGATTCGAGCCACATTCTTTTGCAATTTTTTTCAGAATAAAATCAGGAAGATTGTAATTTTTTAGTGCGGCAATGTACGCGCCTGCTTGCGACATGCCAAAAGTTGGAAAACCCTTATTGACCATGCAGATGGCCTCCTTTTAGAAACAGAAAATGAACCATGCCCCGTACCATATACAATAAAGTTGCTTTTTGCTTATAATTGTTAGGGCAAAACAGCTAAAATTCAATATTAATCAACGATCTTTTGCAGAATTATATGATTTGAAATTTGCATTGCTATGATACGGTTATAACTAATAATTCACAAATTATGATTGCTAGGTACCAAATATGGAAATTGAAACAACACCGCAACTAGTTAGTGAGGTTTACAAAAAACTAGAGCAAAATATTTCCAAATTTAGAAAGACAGTAAACCGATCACTAACACTGAGTGAGAAAATTCTTGTAGGTCACATGGCAGCACTTGACAGTAAGGAGTCAATACGCGGAAAGGATTATGTCTTTTTGAATCCAGACCGAGTAGCACTGCAAGACGTAACAGGACAGACAGTAATGTTAGAGTTCATGCAGGCGGGCCTAAAACAAGCAAAACTGCCGACAACTGTTCACTGCGATCACCTAATTCAGGCAAAGGTCGGTGCAAAAGAAGACACCAAACTTGCAATTTATGAAAATAATGAGGTTTACACGTTTTTGGAATCAGCCTCAAGAAAATACGGCGTGGGATTCTGGAAGCCTGGTGCTGGAATCATACACCAAGTGGTACTGGAAAACTATGCATTTCCAGGGGGACTGATGATTGGAACTGACTCTCACACTCCAAACGCCGGAGGCCTAGGAATGATTGCAGTAGGAGTTGGAGGAATGGATGCAGCAGAGGTAATGACTGGAATGCCTTGGGAGTTACTGTACCCAAAAAGAATTGGTGTATACCTTACTGGTTCACTAAATGGATGGACTGCACCAAAGGACATCATACTGTATGTTGCAGGACAGTTGACAGTTTCCGGCGGGACAAATGCCATAATAGAATACTTTGGCCCGGGAGCTAAAACAATTAGCTGCACTGGAAAGGCAACCATAACTAACATGGGTGCAGAAATTGGCGCAACATGTTCTATTTTTGAATATGATGGTAAAATGGAAAACTATCTTCGCGCTACGGGGCGAGGCGAGCTTGCAGATATGGCAAATGCGCACAAAGAACTCCTAACAGAAGACGAGGATGTTGAGAAAAATCCTGCAAAATATTTTGATAGGGTAATTGAAATTGATCTCTCAAAACTGGAACCACACATAGTAGGACCGCACACACCAGACCTAGCAAGACCAATCTCAAAGCTTGCAGAGGATGTAAAGAAAAATGGCTATGTTGATGATATTTCAGTCGCACTAATTGGCAGCTGTACTAACTCATCATACGAAGACATGTCACGTGCAGCAAGTGTTGCAAAACAGGCAAAGCAAAAAGGAATCAAGGCAAAGGTGCCATTGCTGGTAACACCTGGCTCTGAGCAGGTGCGAGCAACAATTGAGCGAGACGGCCAGATGCAAATGCTAGATGACATTGGAGCTACAGTTCTTGCAAATGCATGCGGACCGTGCATTGGGCAGTGGAGCAGGCCTGAGCTAAAAAAAGACGAGGCAAACACGATCATTACATCATTTAATCGAAATTTCCCTGGACGAAATGACGGAAAAAGAAACACGATGAATTTCATTGGTAGTCCTGAGCTAATCATTGCATTATCAATTGGCGGAAAATTATCATTCAATCCTATGACTGATGAGCTAACTGCACAAGACGGAACAAAATTCAAGCTCACACCACCGGAGATAGCGTCCGATGTTCCAAAGTCTGGATTCCAGCCAGGAAAAGACGTCTATGTGGCACCTGCCAAAGACCCAGACAATATTGATGTGATAATTGCAAAAGACAGCACCAGACTCCAAAAGCTAGAGCCGTTTGCACCATGGGATGGCAAGGATTATTCCGATTTGCCCATGATGGTAAAGGCCAAAGGAAAATGCACAACTGATCACATATCGCCTGCAGGTGCCTGGTTGATGTACCGAGGGCATCTGGATAAGCTAAGTGACAATCTACTCCTAGGTGCAGTAAACGCGTTTAGCGGCGAGGTTGGCAAGGGCAAAAACACACTGAACAACTCTGTAGAACCATTTCCAAGCATTGCACGACAGTACAAGGCAAAGGGCCTCAAGTGGGTAATAATTGGAGATACCAATTATGGAGAGGGAAGCAGTAGAGAACACGCAGCACTGACTCCAAGATTTCTGGGCTGTGGCGCAGTGATTGCAAAATCATTTGCAAGAATCCATGAGACAAATCTCAAAAAGCAAGGACTACTGGCATTGACATTTTCAAATCCTGCAGATTATGACAAAATACAGGAATCAGACAAGCTAAGTCTTGTGGATTTAGGTAATCTGGAACAAGGCAGGCCAGTAAA
>CAYOBG010000040.1:0-11340 GCA_964402265.1 uncultured Candidatus Nitrosotenuis sp.
GTCATCAATTTACTGGTAAAAACATACCACACATTGATGCAAATTCCATAACAACGATAGAAAAGCTAGTTGAGACTTTTTCAAATTCGGGATATAATGCAAGGCAGCTTGGAAAAGCCGCGAAGCTGTATGAAAAAATGATACAGGCAGACTGTACCATTTGCCTTGCTATTTCTGGAGCGCTAACGCCGGTTGGGTTTGGGGGAATTATCAAGACTCTGATTCAGAGGGGACTAGTGGACTGGATAATCACAACCGGTGCAAACGTGTACCACGAGGGTCATTTTTCTGAAGGACTCCCTGTAAAGCAGGGATATTGCAAGGTGGATGACAATGTTTTGTATCAAAAGGGAATTGTCAGAATCTATGATGTTTTTGTGAAATACTGGGAGACACTTGAAAGTCAGGACAGGACAGTCCAGAGGTTTTCTAGGAATCTTGATACTAGAACCTTTACCACTGCGGAATTTTGCCACTTTTTTGGCAAATATGAGAAAATGCACTCAAAGTACCAAGACAGGAACTTTGTAATTTGTGCACATGACTATGACGTTCCTGTGTTTGTCTCAACGCTTAAGGACTCGTCGCTTGCGCTGAACCTTGCCTTTGAGCATTTCAACGAGAAACCATTCACGCTAGACTTTGCACGCGAGATAATCCAGCAGGCGTCAATAATTTATGGTTCCAGGCATTCTGGAGTAATAGAGCTTGGCGGCGGGGTGCCAAAAAGTCTGGCAGAACAGTTGCCATACTTTCTGTCCAATAACTTGCGCTTTAATCACAAAAGCTACTGCCATGACTACATCATACAGATAACTGATGCTAGAGAAGATGACGGAGGAACATCAGGTGCTCCATTTAGCCAGGGTTTGGGTTGGCATCAAATAAAGCCGCAAACGCAGCATGCCAAGGTTTTCTGTGATAGTACAATAGCATTTCCGATTCTAGCTCTGTATGTTTTATCAAAATCATGCAAGAGAAGGCCAAAGAGGCTGTACAAAAAACTGGATCAATTCTATTCCAAAATTGAGGCCGAACATCAGTCCTTTTGATACTCTTGATTGAAATTTATTGTAAACTTTTTGTTTACAATTGTATACAGAATGTATACACTTTAGAGAGATTTACATAAAAAAATCAAATTCATGCCTAAATCACATTAAATGCTGTTATGCATCAATGCCCATCTTAAAAATTCTTTAATCCTTATTAGTAAGAAAGTTCTTACTTTAATGTGGAAAACGAACTACAGTTCAAGACCATCAAGGTGTCTCAGAAAGGCCAGATTGCTATACCTGCGGACATGCAAAGAAAGCTTGGGATCAAAAAAGGCGATGAGATTCTCTTGATAAGAAAGGGCAAAAGACTAATGATGGAAAAACCGATCAAAATTGCAAAAAAACTGGGAGACGAATTTGCAGACATTGAGGCAATATCTGAATCATCACTCAAAAAACTCTGGCTAAACAAAAAAGACGACATTTGGAACAAATATCTAAAAACTGCGTAAACAATGGAGGATTGAATTGATCTCACAAAGGGATGTTATACTGATATCATTTCCATTCTCTAACCTCGAGGAATCCAAGGTCAGGCCTGTAGTAATTGTCTCAAATGACGCGTATAATGACAAATCTGGAGACTTTGTTGCTGTCCCACTGACATCAAACCTGAAAACAAGACGCCATGCGATGAAGATCACAAGCAAGGATCTGGAAACCGGCATGCTCATAGTGGACAGCCTAGTCAAAGTGGACAAAATCTTTAGCGTAGAAAAATCTCTGGCCCGAAAAAAAATTGGCAAAGTCAAAAGGGATGTTTACAAGGAAATCAAGCGCATGATAATAGAAATAATCAACTAGAAAACATTCCAAAGTGTTCGCTTAATCGATGGTACGTCTATTTCTGATCCAAATCCGTCTACGTGTGGGTTCGGCAAAGTTGGACTCATTCCAGTAGATGTGGTATCATTACACAGGAACATATTGACTCGTTCAAGGCAGTAATGGAATTCGATCCATAATCTTTGGTGCGTGATTATCTAAAACCGCTTCAGCTCAGAAATTTGTTTTAATTTCTGGCTGGAATCTATTGTAAACTTTTTGTTTACAATTGTATGCAAAATGTATACACTTCAGAAACCTTTTACCTCAAGAGATGCACAGAAAATTTTCAAGGTGCTGCGTTTAAGAGAAAATCTAGTGAGTATCTAAATTGCGCTAAATGCCACTGCAAATCTGAATTTATGATCCAAAATATGTCCGTATGTTATGTATGTCCTAAAAATAGGACAATTGTCTTAAATATATGACATTTATCCTAAAATTAGGACATGATGCTCTTACATAGATACTTGGAATCGGTACTTGGGAACAAGGTAACTATTACCTTGCTGCGTACGATGATTAACTATCGGGGCAAGATCTTTACTATTCGGGGACTGGCAAGTGAGGCCAAAATTTCGCATAATGAGGCTGCCTTAACAGTTCATGACCTTGCAAAGCTTGGAATTGTTACAATTCAGCCAGTAGGCAGGGCATATCAGATAGAGCTAAATGACAAAAGCTATATTCTCAACAAAATAATAGAGCCGATCATTTCTGTGGAAAAAAACACATTCGGTGATCTAGTGCAACTCTTAAAGAAACATCTGGACACAAAAAAAATCGTAACTGCGGCCATTTTTGGAAGCGTTGCAAAGGGTGATGAAAAGCTAGACAGCGACATTGATCTTTTGGTTATATCAAACGATCATGATCATGCAATAAAGCAGATATCTGCGGCAAGCCAACAAGTATTTTCAATTTTTCATGCAACGCTATCCCACATAATATTCACTGAAAAAGAATTCAAGGATAAACAAAAAGGATCTCTGGTAAAGTCAATAATTAATAATCATGTTCTAATATGTGGCAAAAAAATAGCATTCTAAAAACATGCTTTACACATAACAAATTTCAGACTAAATTACATTCGAAGTATTTTGCTGACCCTATAGCTGTACATTGGAAGATAGGTAAAGGCCATTATTGTTACGCCAAATATCTGTAATCCTAGAGAATATGTGTGATACATCCCAGCAAACATAAAGACAGCTCCAATTGCGGCAATCGGAATTATTTTTGTCTTTTTCCTATACCACATACCTACAATCATTGAGGCAAATGAAGCTAAAAGAACTGTCATGCCACCCGTACCGTCAAAAAATTTCATCATTCCCTCAATAAATCCATTTGAGTCATCATACACCATATTCATCCCATTGAGATCAATATTCCTTGAAACTGCCGCGGCTGCAACTCCCATCGTACTAAACCCTATGAGTGCAGTACACAACATCATGCCGATTATCCCAAAGGAACAAACGCATTTGCATTTAGAGATTCTCATCTTTTGGCACTCAAATGATTCTGTCTATAAGTTTTCCAGTTATTTTCAATCAGAGATAATAATTACGATATAACTTTACAATTGTAAAAATGAAGCATAATAAGCTGCACCACACACCTAATGCATGCCTGATGACATTCCTGCTGAGGAAATAAATGACATCAGACGCATAATGGAAGGCTATATCGATGATTTTGCCGAGGTTGATGACGCCATTTCAAAACTCGTCAAAAACTCTGCCGCAAAACCCCTACAGCTAGAATTGCATGACGAAAATACACAAAATGCGATACTTGGAAATCGTGACAAGGCACTATCAACCGGCTTTATTGCAATATCTGCCATGTCACTTATCATTAGAAGATTCAGAAGCGCGGCAAAGCTTTCAGACCTGTTTATTCAGCTTGTAAATCGCTTTGTTTCATTGATTACAAAATACGTAGGCCTGTTCAAGATAGAGTCCGTTCAGGTTACAATAAGTCTGACTCCGTCCATCGTAATTGTTTTCAAGCCATAGGGTTTTTTTGCACTAGGGTTGTAATTATCAAAAATATTGTTCTTTTTTGCTTGCGGCGGATTAAAACCATACATCAATACAAGATATGCAGCTAAACTTGCGACAAGGATGATACTAGAGGTAATTACGGTGCATTATTTTTTGCAAGGGCCTCATTGTTTGTTCCCTCGATGATCCAGCTTGCGCCGTCGTCACTGCTCTTGTAGATACTTGCAGCTATGCCCGAGGCAGTTTCCTGGCTTGTTATTGCATATATTGCGCCGTCTCTTCCCGGTGCAAAATTCCATACCCCTTTAGCGTCTGGGATCTGCACTGCAGTGTTGGCCCACGTTTTGCCACCATCATCTGATTTTGCAACAAAGCCCTCTCCGTGTGGAAGAACCTTGAAAGCATACAGAGTCTTGCCGTCTGCTGAAAACCCTAGTCCAGTAACAACAAGGTCTCGTATTTGCTCATGATCTAGTTTGCTCCAGTTTTTTCCTTGATCTGCACTCACAAACAATCCACTAATTGTTCCGACATAAACAATATTGGAATCCAGTGGATCTGCAGCAAGTGAAATTATTCTGTCGGGGAGTGAAAGTTGTGTCCACGAGGTTCCCTCATCGCGAGAAATAAACAGCTCAAATCCTCCTCCAGGGGAGCCATAAACCAGATTTGGATCGGATGAACCAGCAGTCATAGCATGAAAGTCGACTGGTGCGTCTTTTACATTTGAGATTAGCTGCCATGTGTTTCCGCCGTCTACACTTTTCCTGAATCCAAGATTGCCACCCATTCCAGGCGGATGGCCGCTAGAATACATGACTCCATCTTTAGCCCTGTTTATTGTAAAGCCCATCAGGTCTGATTTGTCATTTCCTATTCGTTTCCAACCATCCTGTTCCTTTTTGAACAGACCGTTGTGGGTTGCAAGATATAGCGAATCGTCAGCCCCCGAAAGAAACATTCCGACCCCATGCACGTCCATCCATTGGCCAGTGAGCCTAGAATCCACGTAATTGGGATTGTCATCAACGTCACCATTGGAAGTGCTGGCATACACTGCGACAATGGCAGCTATGGCTGCGATTGCGGCAACAGCAATCAATTTGGGTTTCTTGCTATGTTTTTCTTTTGCTATTTTGGATTCGGTTTGTTTTTTTGTCAATTCTATGAGAGGTTGTTTTTCTTGCTCGTATTAATTAAGAGTAGTTTACAATTGTAAAATAATATTTTCAAATTAGCCATGTTCAGCATTGTATGAGAAAACTAGTGTCTAGTCTTTATGCTCAAAGCATAAAATTGCCTTACAACTGTTGCAGTAAATTGTATCGCCGTCTACTGTGATATTAGTTGATCCGCACCTTGTACAAATTCTAATTTCATCCATCTGGCAATGTTTTATCGGATCCGTTTTTTGCTTGTGATAACTATCCACATTGCAGTGGCGGTCTTTCACTTATTTAACAACACTACTTTACAATTGTAAAGATAATTTCTTAAATTTCACCACTACCGTATGATAGTTGGGTAAAACATGGCAACAGATCCTGTGTGTGGAATGGAAATAGATGAAAAGACAGCAACAGTCAAATCAAAAGTAAACGGAACGACAGTTTACTTTTGTTGTTCTCACTGTCAATCTAATTTTGAAAGGAATCCGTCTAAATTTAAAATTTAGATCTTCCTTACTCTTTTTTCTGATTTTGACTTTTTAATACGTCGATACATCATAAATGCAATCAACCCACCCGCAGCAAATAATGCCAAGTATATTGTTGAATCAGACGATTCATTTTGTTTGGAAGAGGTCTGCGGTTTTAAGATAATACCACCGTTGGATGGCTGTTCAGGAACATCCAATGTCACCAAAACAGGATAAAGAAGCGAAATCACAAGACCGTCTTTTTCTAGTGCGGACACTCGTGCCATGATGCTAAAAGTACCTGGTTTTGCCCCATCTTGTACGGTTAGCGCAATTTCCGTGCTGAGATCTTTGTTTTCAACCAAGTTTGCTCTAGGCGGGGTTGCCTCATAAGAAACACCGGATAATCCAGAATCCGTCATGCCTATGGCTCCTATTTCCACATCATTTGTTGAAACGTATTGTGGATCTGATTCGGATTTTAGTTCCGCGGCAATGGTCTTAGGTCCGCTTTTATCAAGTGTTATTTTGTTGTTTGATACGTTCAGACCGTATGGAACTGGAATGGTAGTGTCAAGATAGCCAATCTTATTTGATGCCCATTCAGTGAACCAAACTTTGTTACCGTCTGGTGTGATTGCAGCAAAGACTACCGTTGCTAGTGGCCCGGTTGGTATCTCATATTCTGTCATTACTCCCGAATTGGTGTCGATTTTGGATATTTTGTTTCCGCCGTGTTGGGGAAAGTAGACGTTTCCGGTTTTATCAGAGACAATTTGTCCTGGAAGAGTTTGTGGATAAACGCTTGAAGGAGATGTCCAGTATGAAGTAAATTCAGAAAGGTTAGAATCAACATCCGATAAAACAACCCTGCTTGATCCGTGATCTGATATGATCATCTTTTCTTTTTGCTGACTATCCACAATTGCCAGTCCAAACGGGGAAAACGTATCTGGTTTTTGGAGAGAAAGCGACTCCATCTCATTAATCAAAACTGAATCAAGAAGATTCGGCTGAATGCGCAAAACATTATGAGAATAGGATTGGGTTACCCAAAGAACATCATTTTTGTCAAAAATCAAAAGTGTTGGACCAGTGTCATTCCCTGTTGAATATTCTGTAATTTTATCTGTAGTTGGATCTAGTTTTGCTATCTTGCTTGCAAGAATTTCTGTAAACCATATCGTCTTTTTGTCATTTGACAGAGTAATTCCCATAGGTCCTGCCTTTTCTGTAGGGATGAAGATTAGGTGAATTTGTCCGGATTCTACATCAAGCCTGCCTATGGAGTTTGTCCTAGCATCCGTAAACCAGAGAATGTTTCGTGTCTCATCAAAGACTAGCTGCCCTCCGGCCAACTGGACTGCATAATTTGGAACTACTGTGTTGCCCAAAACATTGTATTCTTTGAGCCTTCCAGATTGCTCCATTTTGATTATTTTGCTTGTGCTGTTTGTTGAATGGTAAAACCATACATTTCCATCAGAATCCGCAGTTATTCCCTTCAGACCACGTTCTTCAAGCGGAATTTCAAACTCTTTTATGAAATTGCTTGATTTTGTGTATTTTACCAAATCTTCCACCGTGATTTGCTGTGCAGACGATTCTAAAACAGATTGATGAATGAAAGCCAAGAGTAAAACCAGAACAAATGACACTAAATTATATTTCATGGTTCTAACTATCAAAAAAATCATACATACTTTACGTTTCTTTTTACATTTGTAAAGATCTGTATTAAAATAAGTAGGAATTCTTGGAAGAAACATGAGCTATGCAAACCCCAATGTTCTAACTGATACGGCGTCTGTCGAAAAAAAGCTAAGCGAGAATAATAGTATAATACTGGAAGTGGATTATGATCCAGAAAACGGCTACAGGAAGGGCCACATACCTAGCGCCCATCTTGTTTGGTGGAAAAGAGACATCAATGATCCAATAACGCGCGACATAATCAGCAAGCAGCAATTTGAAGATCTGATGAGCAGAGTTGGGGCAACTCCTGACACTGAGCTTGTTCTGTATGGCGATTTTAACAACTGGTTTGCAGCATTTGCTTTTTGGGTTTTCCAGTATTACGGACACTCAAAAATCAAGATAATGAATGGCGGCAGAAAAAAGTGGGAGCTAGAAAAAAGACAATACACCACAGATGAGCCATCTTTACAATCATCAAAATACATGGCTCAGCCTCCGAATGAGGGGATTCGTGCATATACGCATGATGTAAGGCGCGCAATAGAAAGAGCCGAGACAGTTCTAGTGGATGTGAGATCCCAAAAGGAATTCACTGGTGAGATAACTGCGCCTCCAGAATATCCTATGGAGCATGCGCAAAGAGGCGGGCACATTCCAAGAGCACAAAACATTCCTTGGGCTACTGCGGTAAACGACGCAGATGGCACCTTCAAGTCTGTTGCGGAGCTGCAACAAAACTATTCTACCAAGGGAATCACCCCAGACAAGGACGTCATATGTTACTGCAGAATAGGTGAGAGATCATCGCATTCGTGGTTTGTCCTCAAATATCTTCTTGGGTACCCACAGGTTAGAAACTATGATGGCTCCTGGACTGAATGGGGAAACATGATAGGAAACCCAATAGAAAAATAATCCGCAAACCTGTAATTTGGAAAACAACTCGGGAAAAATGTAGAAATTGTCATTGAAAAAATGGATTGCTGTAGCTGCAGTTGTCGTAACTGCAGTGTTGCTTGTCTTGTATCAAAATCCCTTTCTAGCTGACCAGAATCAAACTCCAAATGAAAAGACAACACAGAAAAATAACCCTGCAGGCAGTGTCATAACCATTGACTCTCCATATGTCATAGAGTATATGCTTCCCAAAGAGACTGCCCCAAACGGTATTCTGGTATCTGGTGATGGGCTGGTATGGGTGGCAGGTTCCAACTCTATGCTTTTCAAGCTAGATCCAAATTCTGGCAAAATACTATCATCATATCCAATAAGTGAGGAAAAAGCAGACATCCAATTACAGAAATCGTTGATGGTGTGGACCATCATACAAGACAATGACGGGCTAATCTGGTTTTCTCAAATGAGTGAGAATCCTCTGTGGCAGTTTAACCCTAAAACAGAGAAATTCACTGCGTTTCATACAAGTGCGGCTCCGTTTCAGCTCAAAGTTGACACAAAGACAGGAGACATTTGGTTTACAACCCTTACTGCAAATACTGTTGGGGTGATTCAAAAAACGAACTCACCCATCTCACATACCATAACTGAGTTTGATGTTGGAGAGGACACGTATCCAAGCGGACTGGACCTGGGGCAAAACTATCTCTGGGTGACACAAATCCAAAGCCAAAAGCTAGTCAAATTTGAAATGGACAAAAACGATGACGGTCTTGTCACAAACATCACAAAAACACTTGAAATCCCAAACGGCAAGCAAACAATATTTTCGCCAACTGATATAATTGATTCCGGCAGTACTTTGTGGATTACAGAACACGGGACAAGCTTTCTTACTAAATATGAAATGGGTAGTCATCTGCAAAGGTTTCCAACGAGTGTCACCATACAAAACGGAACCACACTGCCGTTTTGGCTAAGGCAAGACCCAGACACGCAGGGAATTTGGTTTAATGAGCACACGGGAAATCGAATCGCATTTTTTGATACTAATAACATGACAATGACGGAATATGAAATTCCGTCAAGACCTGCAGACGGCTATGTGGTGTATCCGCTGAACATAGCAGTGGATCAAAATGGGAACAAAGTTTGGTTTTCAGAGTGGAACACCGACAAAATTGGAGTCATTGATACAAAGGCTCTTCCATTTGGCCTAAGGGCAGGAGTCGATCAGATCGAAATATCTGGCAAAAATGGCACCACTGCAATTGACCTTGAGATAACCGGAAGTGAGACACTGCGCAATAATGCGAATCTGTCCTTGAAGGCAACAAGCTCAATGGATCCGACATCAAGACTACTCAACATGACAGCCAAGTTCACAAAAGAAAACATCAGCCTTTCTGCACACAAAACGGAAAAGGTTACACTCAACTTACAATCGCACAACATTCCAGCTGGAAACCACACCCTTGGAATTAGCGCAACAGACGGAGCGGCAACAAAATCAATCTTTGTTAATTTAGTGATAAGATAAGCCTAGGTCTGTCTGTTTTTTGTTATTTTGCCTGTATGGCAAAACATTATTTTTTTTGGATAAACCATTCCCATTAATATACAATCACAGAATAATTTCTTTTACAATTGTAAACTTGTGTATTAAAATATGTTCATCTTTCAGTATAAGGCATGTTTGGTAAGCACTGCGAAATATGCGGAATGGATGTAAAAAAAGAAACGGCGACAAAGCGATTTGGAAAATATTTCTGCTCTGACTCACACGCAGAAAAATTTGTGGAAGCGCAGGCATCAAGAAAACAAGATGATGATTCGCGCCGCGGAGGTTGCTGTTAATAACAGCAATTTTTTTGAATTAGCTAAAATCATGGAGTGAATTGTTTGGGTTTGAATTCAAGAATGCTTCTTATTGTGGGGGCCGCAGTTCTGGCAGTAGGCATTGCGGCATTTTCATACGAGTACTTGCAGGGAGACATTGTTCAAACTTCAAATACCAAATCAAGTGTGGGCCAAATAATCGGCACCGTTGATGATTCGGGGTCTCTGCAATACTCTGATCAAAAAAAGTTTGCAGGCAGTGTAAATTTTGATATTCCGCAGTTTTCAAGATATCTTGGTTCAGACTCTGCTACCGTCAACCTAGTGGAGTTTGGGGATTACCAATGTCCATTCTGCAAAAGGTTCTTTGATCAGACAGAACCACAAATGATGGCAGATTATGTGATCTCTGGAAAAGCCAAGTTCTACTTTCTTGACGTCTCAATTGTCGGTGATGACTCGCTAACTCTCGGACAAGGAGCATGGTGTGCAGATGAGCAGGGAAAATACTGGGAATACCACGACTACATCTATGCAAATCAGGGCCAAGAAAACTCTGGCTGGGGGACACCAGAAAAGGTCAAGGCACTTGCAAAAAATATCTCTGGGCTTGACTCAAAACAATTCAATTCCTGCCTAGATAGCAAAAAATACGAGTCGCAGAGTCAGCAGCTCACAAGTTTTGCCCAACAAATAGGCCTTACCGGTACGCCTACGATGTTTGTGGGCGATCCTCAAAGGGGATACATCAAGGTAACTGGTGCACAACCATACTCTGTATTCCAACAGGTAATAGACGCGCATCTTGAGTAATGCAAAAACGAGTTTTATCTAGCAGAGCAAAAACGGTTTTCCCAAGCTGGCACTCAAATCATGGTGATCTTGTCAGATATTTTTTCAATTCGCCCTCGGTATTTTTCCTTGTATAGGCCCCTGCATGACTTGCAGCAAAAGAATCTCTCAAAGCTTCCAAATTTCAAAATGCTGGGCTTTCCCTGTACAGGCCCTTCGCAATAATCACATGACATGTTCACAAGCATGTTCTTGCTTATCTTGATGTCGTGATTTTTGATTGCCTTTGCGCGAATGTTGTCCAGTCTAGAGCCGGCCTTGTTTTCCAGCATGCCGAGGTCAATTATTGGCAGGACTGCCTTTATGAGGCCCATGTTGACAAGTCTTTCATATCTTGTTTTGACAGTTGGTGTGCTGATTTTAATCTCCCTTGATATCTGACGGAATGATTTTCTGCCGTCCTTGACAAGGGACTCTAGTACTGCATAATCAATGTCATCTAGCCTAAAGGGCATGCAGATGGTATGGCGTGCGCACATATCTGTGTTGTCTACTTTACAATTGTAAAGATCTGGTATTA
>CAYOBG010000041.1:0-11196 GCA_964402265.1 uncultured Candidatus Nitrosotenuis sp.
GCATAATACGCAAGGCCTGAAAGAGTTCCAACGCTTCCACAGTATGTTATAATTTCAGAGTCTTGAGGAATGTTTCTGTTTTGGAGTAGTCGCTTTAGGTCGTCTTTTGTTTTGAGAATCTTGTCCTCAGATGCCAGGGTTCGATATGGAATGTTGATTGCGCCCGGGATGTGCTGTTCCAGATAGTTTAGTCGCTCGCGGTTATCAATTAGTATGACATTTTTTCCGTCCTTTACCTTTTCCAGATAGTCAGCCGTTGCCAATATTTCCGGCCTAATCTTTACAGAGTGCGTCTTTGGTGCGATATTTGCTTCTGCTGAATCAGTCTCAAGGCCAAGTGACTTCCATTGGGTATAGGTCATATCCAATAACGAGACATCAGAGTGTCCCAAGTACTGCAATGTCCATGCTACTCGAGATGCCAGTGCGCCAAAGGTGTCATCATATACTACGACTGGTGTTTGATCGTCAATTCCCAGGTTTTGCGCAATTTTGAGAACCTTTTCTGGAGAATCATCTGCTAATAGTTCTGCCAGAGGTAGGTTGACTGACTTTGGGATGTGATCTTTTTTGTAGTCTTCTGCGCGCCTTACATCAATTACTCTAACGCTGTTGTCACGAATCTGCCCTCGTAAGTTGTCAGCATCGGTTGTGGATTTGCTCAAGCAGCACATTCTCCCTTGCCGGTTTTTGTGTGGTATCCAGACTCGCTTCCATAGTCCGCATAGAAATCCTTGTCTGTCTCAATTGACGGCACTAGAGTAAATGGCAAGAGAATTTTTTTAATATCATCAATTGATTTGACTGCAGAGTCTGCGTGTCCGGTTATGACTTTGTGAATCCATGACTTGAAGTCCTCGCCCTGTGTCTTGTTTGCCTTGAATATCTCTACTAGCTTTAGTGTGGTAGGAATTACTCTTTTGGCTGGAATTCGCAAAAGATTTACTCCAAGCATCGTCTCGCCATCGGATCTTCCGCCAAGTGACATCTGATATACGGGGTACATGTCCTTGCCGGCCCTGCTTCCTCCGCCATAGAACCCGAGTGTGGCTATTTCATGCTGTCCGCAAGAGTTTGGGCATCCGCTAATTTTGATTGATGATTCCCGGAGGTCTTCGTCCTCGTCTAGTTTTAGCTCAATGAACTTTCTTTGGATTTCCTTTGCCAGTCTGTGCGAGTTTGTAAGCGCCAGATTACATGATGTCGTGCCAGAGCATCCAATAGGATGCACCATAGTAAGGGAGCCAGGGTTTGCAAGGCCTATTTCCAATAATCTAGAGTACAGTCTAACCAAATCAGATTCTGCAACCCATCTAAGATAGATGTCCTGTACAAAGCCAGTTCGTGCGTAGCCTTCGGCTGAGAACTCGCGCGAGATATCAGCAATTGCCCGAAGCTGACTTGCAGTGACATCGCCTGCCTCTAGTGTTATTGATACTGAATAATATCCGTCCTGCTTTTGCTTGAATGCATTTCCTTTGAGCCATCGAGAATATCCATCTGGAATGGATTTTCCATCAAAGCCTGAAATTCTGACATGTGGTTCAATTTTTTGTATAGTTTGATCAACTGCTAATTTCACAATTGCAGACTGGGTCATTCTAACTAACGCCCTCTCCTTTAGAACCAGATTCTTGAATTGGTCCCAGCCCATTTCATCCACCAGGTATCGCATTCTATTTCGAGCCATGTTCTTTCTATCACCTAATCTGTCGAAAATTCTAATTGTTGCAATCGATGTGTGCAGCAGATCTTCTTCAGGAGTAAAGTCTTCCAGCTGGTGGCCTACAAAGGACTTGTTGCCAAGGCCCCCGCCCAAAAATATCTTGAATCCCTTCTGTGTCTTGCCGTTAATCGTTCTAATTTGCGGAATTAATCCCACATCCACCATTCTTGCCATTCCGTGCTTTTCACAGCAGGTGAAATTGAACTTGAACTTTCTTGGGAGCGATTGGTTTAGCGGATTTCTTAGCAGGAACTTGGCAGTAGCTACTGCATATGGAGTGACATCAAACTCTTCCTCATTACATACACCTGCCAGTGGACTGCACATTACATTTCGAACAGTATTGCCACATGCCTCACGAGATGTTAGGCCAACCTCAGCCAGGCTTCTAATAATTTCAGATACGTCTTCTAATATGACCCAGTGAAGCTGCATGTTTTGTCGAGTGGATACATGTGCGCTTCCAATTGAATACTGCTCAGATAGTGTTGCAATTTTTTCAAGCTGGTGCGGATAAATTTCCCCTGCAGGAATCTTGATTCGTACCATTGCATAATCATCAGTCATTCTAGTCCCGTATGCGCCATGCTGGAGTCTAAATCTCCTGAACAGATCAGAGTCGATCTTTCCCTGTCGGAACTGCTTTACAGTACTTGCAAAGTGATCAGCCTCTTCTATTCTTGCCCAGTTTATCTTGGGCTTTTTGGACTCTTTTGGCTGCCTTACTGTTGTGGTACTCAAATTCAACTAGCTTCCCTTAAATTTGGATATAAATTTTTGACAAAAATTGGAATTTGCCGACGCAGCAAAAGTGACGACATTATTTTCCGCCTTGTGATTAGTGTCACCTAACCTGATTTGTTTTACAATGTTGGGAAGATGCATTTTTGACAATAAACTATTAATGTGTTCTAGTCTGGGCTAATTTTGTGCAGAGCGCTCAAACAAAGACAAAAATTTTTGCAGAGGTAAGCGAGGCAAAAATTACAGAGGCAATTGCAGACGAGTTCTTTGCAGTCTTTAAAGGAAGAATTACATCTGATGTCATAATTATTGGCGCAGGCCCAGCAGGACTTACCGCAGGACGCGAGTTATCATTGATGGGTTACAAGGTTTTGATTATAGAACAGAACAACTACCTAGGCGGTGGCTACTGGCTTGGAGGCTACATGATGAACCCAGTAACGGTTCGAGCACCAGCTCAGAAAATCTGGGACGAGCTAGGAATTCCATACAAAGAGGCAACAGAAGGCCTATACATTACAGCAGGCCCACACGCAGTATCAAAGTTAATTGCAGCTACATGCGATGCTGGTGTGAAATTTTTGAATCTAACCAAATTTGATGATCTAATTCTAAAGTATGGTAGGGTATCAGGTCTTGTAGTAAACTGGATGCCAGTTTCCGCCCTACCAAGAAACATCACTTGTGTAGACCCAGTTGCACTAGAGGCAAAAATGGTAATTGATGCATCAGGTCATGACTCCGTTGCAGTAAAAAGACTAGTTGACAGAAAGCTTGTCGACTGGAAGGGAATGAATCCAATGTGGGTAGAAGAAGGCGAGGACAAGGTAGTCGAATCCACTGGTGAAATCTATCCAGGGCTAGTTATTGCAGGCATGTCAGTTACAGAAACACATGGCTTGCCAAGAATGGGCCCGACATTTGGCTCCATGTTATTTTCAGGAAAGCGAGCAGCAGAGATTACCGCTCAAAAGTTAAAAGAGCTAAACCGAACCTAAATCGTGAAGATTTCCAAAGTATTTCTCTACGACGAACCATCCATTCCAGAACTAAAACTAGATGATTTAGCAAAATTTATCCAAGAAACATTCCACGTACCAGTACAAAAAAGAAAAAGCATTTTCTCAGATGCCACCCAAGATACTGCAGCATTAATCGCGGCCACTCGTATCTACAACTATAGACAAGAGTTTCAAAGACATGATCCAACACCTGAAGAAATACAGTTTGAGCTAGAATCATTCCAGGATTCATCAAGAACTGAGAACATTGTTCTGTATGACGGATTTGCGTTTCAAAATATAGTTGGCGCGCTCATACCAAAGCAAGAAAGCACGCTGGATAACTTTCATCTAGTATTTACAAACAAGCTTACCTGCACCTTTGATGATACCGACTATAGATACCACGGCAGGGCACTGATTGGCTCAAATCCTTCAATCATATCGACTACCGGAATAATAGAGGCACCTGCAAAACCCCGAGAATACTATTTGGATTTGATGACAAACTATGGCCAGGGACTCAACATTGATCTCATCAAGGAAAAATACAAGGGACAGTACCTAGAGTACCACGACCCAAGACTTGATGTGATAATACAAGGCTATGCGCTACAGGCAATTTTCTATCATATCACCGGCGAGCCGTTCTGTGAATTTCTCAACTGCAGACTAAACAATGCGCATTGGCAACATGATTTGCTATTTTCACAATTGGAAACAGGAAAATTGTGCGCACGACACCAGAGAATTCTTGAGGACTGGATTTCAGATTTGGTAACTGAGCACAATGCTTAATTTTGAACAGAGAGGCGCAACAGTATGGGTAGCACCTCAGACGCAGTCATAAAAAAATTCACAATTTTAGCTGCCACCACGGTTTCAGTCGCACTGATTTGGTTTCTGGTTTTTGTTCCACAATTTGAAAAGATTCCAGATGATTTTCACCTATACTTGGAACAAGACGGTAAGGACCAGATTGCAAATAGCATCAACGAGGAATTATCCAGCCCGTTTAAGCTAAGAGAGTCACTAATTCAGAAAACAATCAGCAAGGACGGGAACTACATCACAATATCATCTATAGTGAGCGGCGTGGACGAGTTTGCCGAAAAAGAAATTTTCCACCTAGATGAAAAATATGAGATAAACGTTTACGATTTTACATACAGAGACAATCCAGAAAAACAGTTCTGGTTCAAGCCAGGAGTGCAAAAACATGACTACCAGTTTTACCACCCGCTAGTTTTTGCCAACACTCCACTGGCATACCAGAAAACAGAAAAAGTTGAGGGCCTAGACGCATATGTATTTCAAGCAGTCACCACTCAGAATGATATCAGCAATAGCTTCCCGCAGTTTGGCGAAATTACTATTCTATCTGATACTGTATCATATTTCTGGATAGAGCCAACCACTGGCAACCTGGTAAGATTTGAGAAAAACTGGGAGGACTATACCCTAGGTGCCAACCAAGAAAAAATCATACTGCAAAAAGGAGGCAAAAAGACAACAGACTATTCCATTTTCATCCTATCAGATGCTACAAAAACCAAAATCGAGAACATAAACTTCTACACCAAGATAGTGCCGACACTTTTGATTTTGCTCACAATCGGAATCAATCTAATCATAATACTGAGATCCAAGATAAGGCAAATCAATGAAAAGCTGCGAAGAAACGAAAAACTAGCAGTGATAGGCACGTTTGCAGCAAGGCTTGCGCACGACTTGAGAAACCCGCTAACTGTAATGAAGGCTCAGCTAGGGCTTATGGCATTTGAGGAAACCCAAGACAAAACTATTGCAGACAGAGTAGCAAGGCTCAACGGAGTAGCAGACAGAATGACCCGCCAGGTCAATGAGATAATTGACTTTGTAAAAGAAAAGCCGCTCAATATTGAAAAATTCCAGTCAAGCAAGATAATAGAATCCGCCCTATCAAACACCCTAATCCCAGATGGAATAAAGGTCATACTTCCAGACTCAGATCTTACAATTCAGGTAGACTTTACCCAGATAGAAACGGTACTATCCAACATGATAACAAATGCAATCCAGGCAATAGAAAAATCAGGAACCATTACAATTTCAGTCAAGGAAGATACAGATAATGTGATGCTTGGAATATCTGATTCAGGACCTGGAATACCAAAGGAGGACATGGACAAGATCTTTGAGCCATTATTTACCACAAAACAAAACGGGACAGGTCTTGGATTGAGCAGCTGCAAGACAATAATGGATAATCACAAGGGTAAGATCACAGTACAAAACAACCCAACCACCTTCACACTGCACATACCCAAAAAGCAGCCAAGCATTGCCATTAAAACTAGCTAACTAAAGTCTTAATCGAACTTAATTTTTACGTCTTGTTTGTCGGCTTCAGATACTTGGAACATTTCTTCCGGTCGGACGTATCCAAGCGCATTTGCAACAAATCTGTCTGGGATGGACTGAATTTTGATATTATACTCGTTAACAGAATCGTTATAGTATTCCCTTCTATCAGATAGTTGATTTTCAATGGTGCTTATTCTTTGTTGTAATTGTAGGAAACTCTCACTTGCTTTCAAATCAGGATAGTTTTCTGCCACAGCAAAAATCGACTTTAGTGTACCAGATATCATATTATCGGCATCTGCTTTTTCATGCATTGTTTTCGCATCCAAGAATTTTGTTCTTGCCTCAGTAAGTTTTAGTAACAAATTTTCTTCATATTTCATGTAGCCTTTTACAGAATCCACAAGTTTAGGAATTTCATCTGTTCTTTGTTTTAGCAACACGTCAATATTTGCCCAAGATTTTTTGATGTTGTTCTTCATCCTTACAAGGGTATTGTAGATCATAATCGCCCATATGGCAATCACTATGGCGATAACAATCCCAACTATGAATAAAGCTATGAATCCTTCTAATCCCATAATATCACCAGACTAAAAAATCCCCATAAGGTATAATGCAATCATAAACAAGCCAGCAAAAAGGAAAATAGATCCGATCAACACGCCTCCGATCATATTAACACTCCCACTAGAAACAATCTGCTTTTCCAATTTGTCAGATATGTAAAAAACTTCAGGATTCATGTTTTTTGTCATCACCAAATTGTTCACATCACTTTGTTCCGAGATTGTTTCAAAAGACTTGTTTTCGTCCGCTCTACCAATAACATAAAGCAAATCGCCGAGAGTAATAAAGTACTCCCTAAAGCGCATAGGACTGTCCTTGTTTATTTCTCCTTTAAATTCTTCATCAACATATTGATGAAAATTTTGATTGCCTCTCGGGAGCTCTGTTGGACTTTCACAAAAAAACTCATTACACATTTTAACTTCAATATCGGCATCAATAGGATCAACTAGAATCATTCCACTATCATCCTTTATGTAAAATGGAACCACTCTAAATTGTTCTTCAACTAAAGACCAATCAGCATGTTTTCCCGTGTCCACCCATCGTTCAACAGTATAACGACAGTAAACGCAGTCAGTACCAGTGAGCGGAGATTTAAAGGCTGGAATTTTAGAATAAGGAATTACCACACCTTTTATCTCAGCCAACCCGACGGCAACAGATCTTGCTTTTGATGTAGGGATGCTCGATGTCATCAACTTTCTTCGAAAAATTTTTAGTCCATTAGTTATAAAGTACGCACTTATTCCAAAAATCAAAATCAATATCAAAGTTAAAAATACCACATCTCCCAACACGTCACTTAGCATATTCCTTTCAGAATGAAACAAGTCTCATTACGATTTAAATAATTTCACGTCTGAATCGACGATCATCAATTTGGTGTTAGAGTTTTGTTGCGTTTGTCTTGCATAGCTTAAATTGTTCAAATAACTAGGCACAGGTATGATGGCATCAGACGGCGGCTCTACGATGATGGTAGAAAAAGAGTTTCCAAAAACAGAGAAAAAGAAAACAAAGTACGATGTAATTATAATCGGTGCAGGGCCTGCAGGATACACGGCAGGAATTTACTGCTCCCGTGCAAGGCGCGACACTTTGATTTTATCAGGAATTTTGCCTGGCGGCCAGCTGGTAAACACGACAGAAGTTGAGAATTATCCAGGATTTGAAAATGGCATCATGGGCCCAGACCTTATGATAATAATGAGAAAGCAGACAGAGCGAATGGGCACTACCATCATAGATGATGAAGTAGTTGATGTTGATTTCAGACACAAGCCGTTCAAGATTCTAACCGCATCAGAGGAATACGAGTGCAACGCAGTAATCATTGCAACTGGCGCATCTCCAAGAAAAATTGGAATCAAGGGCGAGCAAACATTTGGCGGGCGGGGCGTATCATACTGTGCTACATGTGACGGACCATTTTTTAGAAATCAGGAACTAGTCGTAGTTGGCGGAGGCGATTCCGCAGTTGAAGAGGCCACATTCTTGACCAAGTTTGCAAGCAAGGTGCACCTGGTACACAGAAAGGACCAGCTCAGGGCAAGCAAGGTAATGCAGGAGCGAGCGTTTGCAAATCAGAAAATCCAGTTCCACTGGAATTCCGAGGTCTCAGATATTACAGGTGAACAAAAGGTGCAAAGTGCCATCCTAAATGACACCAAGACAGGCCAAAAAACCACATTACCAGTAGGCGGAATCTTTGTAGCAATTGGCCATGAGCCAAACACGAAAATATTCGTAGACAGAGTCGATCTGGACGCCCAAGGATATGTCGTACTAAAGGACCACACCAAAACCAGTGTGGAGGGTGTGTTTGCGGCAGGCGATGTACATGACCACAAGTACAGGCAGGCAATAACGGCAGCAGGCTATGGATGCATGGCAGCAATCGATGTTGACAAATACCTAACAGAGCACAAGTAGTTCGTTCGATTCAAACAGACAATTACAAAAACAACCCCATTGCGAATTTTGATTTGTGAAAAACTAGTCAGTGGGAACTATGTTTGCAAAAACGAGTCTGAAGCTTAGTGGAACGGTTGGAATCATCATACTACTCCTAGGCATGACTATATTGTTTGGCACATACCAGATGTCAAAGGTCAGCTCAGAAATTATAATGATATCAGAAGCATACGAGCCCTTGCAGGAAATATTAAGTGATATCCAGTTATACCACGCAAACCAGGCAAACAATTTTGATAAAATAATGATATCAGGTCAGAATAGTATAGAATTAGAACAGGCAAAGGAAGAGTTTTGGTCAAGCAACATTTTGATCCAATCAAAACTAGAGCAGGCAAAAAAACTCACGCAGACGGGATTCTCAGTAGCCCCTGAATCCACTGAATCAAACTTTAAGCTAATACACCAAATGTTCTCAGAAATTGAACAGTCTCATACAGAATATGAAACGTTGGCAAAAGCAGCACTTGCAGCACCACAAGGCGAGGCATTCTTGAATCAAATCGACATAAAGCAAGAACAGATCAAAAACAAAATTGATTCCACATCATCAGAGATAGACTCGTTTAACGAGGGAGCTATCACGGCAATTGAGGATCATGAAAGAGGATGGCTAATAGTACAAATAGGAATTATCGTAGTAGTTGGAGCTATAGCAATGGTACTACGACACTTTTTTGGCCAGATCAACTCTGAGCTCAAAAAAGAAATTGACTACAAAACCCAGGAGCTACAGCAAGCAAACAAAAAGCTGCAGGACCTAGACAAGCTAAAAGACGAATTTATCAGCATTGCATCGCATGAGCTAAAAAGCCCGATTCAGCCAATCTTTGGCTTTGCAGAGCTTGCCCAGTCAGGGGATATTGACCAAAAAGAGGCGTGGGACGGAGTCACAACGCTGGCAAAAAAGCTCCAAGACTTGGCAAATGACGTACTGGATGTGACCAGAATAGAGAGTAACCGCCTCTCAATTTACACTGAAAAACTCTCAATTAATGGAATAATCCAGGATGTCACAAAGATGGCAAGAACCGGCTTAACAGGTGAGATCAAAATACTAGAGGAGCTTGATTCTGATATAGAAATCCAGGCAGATAGAATCAGGCTCGAACAAGTCCTGCGAAACATGGTAAACAATTCCATCAAGTTCACAGAACAGGGGAGCATCAAGATAAAGACCATAATCAGCAAGAAATCAAACGAGCTCATCATATCGGTATCAGATACTGGTCTTGGCATCCCAGAAGACATCTTGCCAAAGATATTTGGAAAATTTGTAACAAAGGGCCATGAACGAGAAAACCAAGGAGGAAATGGCCTTGGATTATTCCTGTGTAAGGGGATTATAGACGCGCATGGAGGCAGGATCTCTGCTAAAAACAACAAGGATGGCGGGGCAACGTTCGAGTTTTCTCTACCAATAACACCAAAAAATACCATAGAGTCAATTACAAACTAGGTTTGTGCGCGCCGAACAAACTAGTACACAATAACGCATTTTGAAAAATCAATTTGATGAGTCTTAACATACTAGTGGCAGAGGACAATGTGTTTACTGCCACGCAATATACCAAGGCACTGGAAAAAAACGGCCACAAAGTTACCATTACCAAGGATGGCGAGGAATGCCTCAAAGAGTATGAAAAGGCACTGGAGGGCTCAGAATTTGACTCATTAGACAAGAACCCCTTTGATGTCGTGTTATTGGATAATAATATGCCAAAGAAAAGCGGAGTCGAGGTAGCAAAAGAAATTCTGGACAGACGACCAAACCAGAGAATAATCTTTGCTTCAGCCTATGATATTAATTCCCTAGTCAAAACGCCTGGCACCATATCAAAGTCAGTTGAGGTTCTAGAAAAGCCGTTTTCGCTAAACGCGATGATTAGTAAAGTCCAGAAATAACTACAGATACGCTATTTTTGAGAGGTGCTTTGCCTGCTTGAGGTTTGCATCAAATTCTTCTTCCGTGAATACGTTTTGCTTGGCATAAAGGCTCTTGAATTTTCGCCCATCGTCTGCAAATATTCCAACTACCACACCTTCCTCAACATGATAGTTCTTCATACCAGCATATACTGCAGCAGATGAAGGCGATACTAGCATCTTTTCTTTTGCAAAGATCTCTTTTACTGCGGCAAATGCAGTATCATTGTTAATTGTTATCCAGTCATCTACGGTGTTTTCTCTTTTGAGGAACAAGTCAGGCTTGGCAGATTCCTCAAAGTTTCTCAGTCCCTGAATGAGGTGGTTTTGTTGCGGCTGCACGCCAATTGTTTTTAGTTTCGGGTTTTGCTCTTTTAGATATGTTGAGATGCCAGTAACAGTACCACCTGTTCCCACTCCTGTGAAAAAGTGAGTGACCTTTCCTTCTGTCTGCTTCCAGATTTCAGGACCTGTTCCCTTGTAGTGACCCATAAAGTTTGCCTCGTTTGCATATTGATTTGGAGAATAATACTTGTCAGGACGCGACGACGCAATTGATGTAGCTAGTGCAATACTCTGGTCAGTTCCAGAGCCGACCTTTGGGCACAAGTCATCACTTGTTTCGTATAGTTTTGCGCCAAGCATCGATATGATTTTTTTTGTTTCCTCACTTGCCTTTTCTGGAATGACAATTTCTACTTCATATCCTAAAAGATTTGCAATTCCTGTTAATGCGATACCTGTGTTGCCAGATGTTGGCTCTATGATAATGGTGTGGTTTCGCTTTAGCAACCCCCTTTCCTCACCGTCTTTTATCATCCAGTATGCGGCCCTGTCCTTTACAGAGCCAAATGGGTTGAAGCTTTCAAGTTTTGCAAAATACTGGACCTTGTCATTTGATAATGA
>CAYOBG010000042.1:0-11094 GCA_964402265.1 uncultured Candidatus Nitrosotenuis sp.
TGGCGTGCGCACATATCTGTGTTGTCTACTTTACAATTGTAAAGATCTGGTATTAAGTAAGCCATCATACAAATACTATACGATATCAAAACATGGAAATGGAACAAGTCAAGCTAAAAAGAACGGCGCTAAAGATAGGCGGAATGCACTGTGCAGGGTGTGTTAATTCTATTCAGAATTTTGTCATGGAAATAGATGGAATAAAAAAATGTGAGGTCAACTTGGCATCAGAAAAGGCAGTACTCGAGTTTGACTCAAAATCAGTTACCCTGCAAAAAATAGAAAAAGCAATTGAGAATGCGGGCTACAAGGTAGTCTATGAAAAACTGACGCTAAAGGTATCTGGAATCACCGATTCCAGTGATGCCGACAGCCTGGAGAAACGGATCAAGGTAATTGACGGCGTAAGGGACGCATCAGTAAACTATGGGAATAGTCAGGTGCTAATAGAGTACAATTCCGCACTTGTCTCGCTCTCGGACATACGCCAATTCCTAAACAAAAGCGGTTACCAAATTTTAAGTGAGGATCTTTCCGCATCAGCTGAGCAAGTAGAGGCAAAAAAGCTCAAAAAATTATTTGCCATTGGCATGGCATTTACCATTCCCATAATGATTCTTGGTTATCCTGAATACATGTCATTTGTGCCGCTGGCCGGAACCGACATTGCGGCGTATGTAGTGTTTGCATGTGCGAGTGTGGTTCAGTTTGTGACTGGGAGCAGATTTTACGTTGGGGCATACAGAATTGCAAAAATGAAATCTGCAAACATGGACACACTTGTAGTCATTGGAACCACTGCAGCGTACTTGTTTAGTGCGTACAATACATTTCCAACACCTACCTGGCACAACATCTACTATGATGCGGGTGCAGTAGTAGTCACCTTTATCATACTAGGAAAATATCTTGAGAACAAAACCAAGGGAAAGGCTTCATCAGCAATCAAAAAAATGCTAGAGCTACAGCCAAAAACTGCTCGAATCAAAAAGGACGGGCAGGAAGTAGAGATACCAATTGAGCTCATACAGCCGGGCGACATCATAATTGTAAGGCCTGGAGAAAAAATTCCAGTTGACAGTATTGTAATTGAGGGCCATTCAGCTGTAGACGAATCCATGATAACGGGTGAATCAATGCCACTTGAAAAAAAGTCAGGTGACATTGTCATAGGCAGCACCGTAAACAAGGAAGGCGTCCTACTGGTAAAGGCGGCCAAGGTCGGTAGTGATACTGTTTTATCACAAATAGTACGTCTTGTGGAAGACGCGATGGGAAGAAAGCCTCCAATGCAGAAGCTAGTCGACAAAATAGCTGGATACTTTGCATTTGTGGTAATGGGAGTAGCAATTGCTACGTTTATCGGATGGTATCTTGTGGCCCCTTCCGGTGCGCATCTTGTCGCTACTGCACTCATTCCAGCAGTAGCAATTCTAGTTGTGGCGTGTCCATGTGCATTGGGCCTAGCCACTCCAACTGCGGTAATGGTTGGAATGGGCAAGAGCGCTCAAAACGGAGTCATTTTCAAAAGTGGTGAGGCCCTCGAAATGCTTGGAAAGACCCAGGTTGCAGTATTTGACAAGACTGGGACACTCACACAGGGCAAGCCCCAAGTCACAGACATAATTGATGTTCAGTCTGGTATGGAAAACGCAAAAATCAAGATACTGGAAATTGCCGCAACGGCAGAGCAAAACTCGGAGCACCCACTGGCAAAATCCATAGTGCAAAAGGCAAGGGAATCTGGCGTAAAGATAGGTGAGACCTTGGAGTTTGTCGCAATTCCTGGAAAGGGAATAGATGCGCAATACAATGGCACAAGAATACTGGTTGGCAGTCCCGGCCTGATCAAAAGCGAGGGGATTCCAATGGAATCTGCAGAAAATATAATATCAAAACTTCAGGATGAGGGAAAGACTGCCATATTGGTATGTGCCAATAACAAACTGCTCGGTGTTATCGCATTGCTTGACACTCCAAAGCCGAGCTCAAAGTCTGCAGTACAATCATTGCAAGAAAGCGGAATACAGGTAATAATGCTAACAGGTGATAATGAGCGAACAGCAGCTACTATTGCAGGGGATCTTGGTATAAGCAGAGTGATTGCAAATGTACTGCCGCATGAAAAGGTAGGAGTCATAAAAAAACTGCAGGAAGAAGGAAAAAAGGTGACAATGACTGGGGATGGAATTAACGATGCCGCCGCCCTCACTCAGGCAGACACCGGAATTGCAATTGGTTCCGGCACCGATATTGCAATAGAGGCAGGAAACGTAGTTCTGATCCGGGACGACCTAAAAGACGTCGTTGCGGCAATCGAAATCAGCAAGAAAACTGTCAGCAAGATAAAGCAGAATTTGTTTTATGCGTTTGTGTATAATGCGGTTTTGATTCCAGTGGCGGGTTTTGGGTTGTTGTATCCAGCACTTGCGGGTTTGGCAATGGCGGCAAGCTCAGTATCTGTTACAAGCAGCTCGCTCCTTCTAAAGAGATGGTCTCCAAAGAGTAAAAAGAAGTAAAAAACCAAAAAGGGCATTATATCATGAAAATACAATTCTCTGACAAATTCCTGGTTTTGTGGGTGTTGCCGTTTCTGTTTGTGGTTGCCTTTTACTCTATAGTATCAGAAAAACCAGACACTGAAAACCCAGATGATAAATTTACCATTCTGAGTAATGCAAATACGAATTATTGCGCAGCTGCGGATTTTCTGGACTCCAAGTCTGATGATGAGCGACTTCAGGGGTCTTGTTGTTCCAAGATGGACTCTCACAGATACGCAGAGCAAGTTGAGGGCCTCAAACAATATTCCGGAATTGATGTCATACCATCAGATCCTTATGACATAGAGGTATCACTTGCAAAAACCCTTGTGTCCTTTGATAGAGAAATAACATTGAATGCACAAGAGCAGGAAACGTATGATACCGCAATGAAAATGTCAGATGAGGGAGGTCCATGTTGTTGCAAGTGTTGGAGATGGACTGCCTTTGAGGGACAGGCAAAATATCTGATTACGGAATATGACTTTGATGCAGAGCAAATAGCCCGAGTATGGGATCTGGAAGACGGATGTGGCGGAAAGGGACACGCAGATCACTTTGAGCCAAAGCCGTCATAGTTTGGTGCGCGGACAAAACTAGCAATTATCTAAACGTACAGTCAAAAACCGTAAGTATTGTTTCTAGGTTAAAACAAAAAATTCAAGGAAAGAACCCCTTTTCCTTTGGATCATTTTCCATGAGTTCCGCTATCTTCTTGTATGTCTCATCTGAGCAGCAAAACACCGCCTTTTTTGTAGCCCAAGTTATGCCCATCTCATATTTTTTCGAACAAGAATTTAGCTCTGAAACCGTGGCATCCGTGAACCTGATTGTGTCCCAGTTGAACTTTGTGATAAATGAAAGCAGCTTGCAGTCAATCTCGCATATCATTTTTTCAGTAGACATTGCATCAGCATATGTCTTGACAGATTCCATCCTCTCAACTAGTCTTTGCCTCTGCAGTTCCAGCCGGTTTATCAGCTTCATGAATGTAGAGCTAATCCCAAGCTGGTCCCATTCTATTCCAAGCCTTTTGTTCAAAGCTTTGACATCATCATATATGGTCTTGAGATTCATCTTCATCAGCTCTGCAATCTTTGGAACAGAATAACTCAGCTCAAAATGCAGTCGATATACTTCTGCTTGGCGCTTTACTCTTTCGTCCTTGCTGTAGGGGCCTCCGCGTTTTCCGTTTTCTGCAATGAATTCCGGTGTGACTTCAAGTGACATGGTATACCATTACACGCATCAAGAGTTTAACCCCTACGGAATATTTTCCAGCAAACCAAAATCAAAGAATACCACAACTTATGGGTTAAATTCTTGATTAGCAAATTCTTACCAGTTCTTACCAGTTAGCCACGCACGAATCCAGAAATCTTACCAGTTACCAGTTTTGCAAAACCAATACCATTTCCCTCTTAAATACAAAAATAGTGGACTGGGAGGGAATTGAACTCTCGACTTCTGCATTGCGAATGCAGCGCTATACCACTAAGCCACCAGCCCTCAGCACCCAAAAACACCGACCTCTATTTTTACCAATTTGACAAATCATTATCTTACACCATACCCAACATTCTAGCTAGTTTTGAGCAAAATCAAGGACAAAGGCCTGGCAACCAAAGGCAAGCTACAATACAACTGGGCAAAGGCCCACATGAAAATCCTGACCAATTCCATTCATACCCTAAAGCAGTCAAGGCCGCTCAAGGGAGTCACCCTTGGCTTTTGCCTCCAAATAACAAAAGAGACTGCCGTGCTACTAGTCGGTGCAAAAGAGCTTGGAGCAAATGTGATATGCTGTGGCGGAAACCCCCTGACAACACAAGATGATATTGCAGCATTTCTTCATTCCAAAGGAATTACAGTATATGCGTGGTCGAATCAATCCAAATCAGAATACGAATGGTGCCAGAGTATGGTACTATCACACAAACCAGACATCATAACAGATGATGGCGGGGACCTCAACATACTAGCTCATCACACCAAACTGAAAATTCTTGGCGGAACTGAAGAGACCACAACTGGTGTAACGCGATATCACTCCATGGAACAAAAGGGGAAATTGCGATACCCAATCATTGCAGTCAATGACGCAAAAACCAAAATGATGTTTGACAACCAGTATGGGACAGGCCAGTCCACAATAGACGGATTTCTCCAGGCAATGAATCTATTATTTGCATCAAAGAGGGTTGTCATATCAGGATATGGCTGGCTTGGAAAAGGAGTATCAAAGCGATGTCACGGGATGGGCGCTAAAATAATCATAACAGAAGTTGATCCAATAAAGGCACTGGAAGCTCACATGGACGGATTTGAGGTAATGCCAATGAATCAGGCAGCAAAGATAGGCGATGTTTTCATCACGTGTACAGGCATGACTAACATCATCACACCACATCACATTCTGTCCATGAAGAATGGAGCCGTATTAGGAAACGTAGGCCATTTCAACGTGGAAATTGACACAAAGTTTCTCCTGGACAAATCAAAGTCAGTAAGGCAGGTGAGGCCAAATCTTGATGAATGCATCCTACCAAACAACAAGAAAATCTATCTTATCAGCAAAGGTAGGGTAGCAAACCTGATTGCATCCGAAGGCCATCCACCTGAGGTAATGGCAATGTCGTTTTCAAACCAGCTGCATTCTATCCTATACATTCTCAAGAATCACAAAAAGCTAAAACCGCAAGTGTATCCTGTACCAAAGGAGATAGATGATAAAGTAGCAAATGACGCCCTCTCATCAATGGGCGTAAAAATAGACAAGCTCACCAAATCCCAAATATCATATTCCACATCTTGGTAAAGATAAAAACAGGATGAATCGTGACTAGATTTTTTATACCGAATTAACATATTTCATACAAGTGAAAAAAGGTAAAAAGCTAAATCCAAGAATTGAAAAAATAATCAAGCTTGCAGAAGCTGGAAAAATATCTAGCAAGATCTACACACCAGCTGAATATCTAGAACATGTCAAAAAAATCCTAAACGAGTAAAACCATCAAAGAATAATAGCCAGAGTTTTTCAAATTGTATGATTGACTGTAGACTGCGTAATTACTGATGCCAAGGCAATAACCCCAAAGGGAATGCTGGAGCGAAACATCGTAATCAACGATGGTATCATTTCAGATTTTACAACAGACATTCCGCAGTGCGACAAAAAAATCTCAGCAAAAGGACTAGTTGCAATACCCGGCGTGATTGACACTCATGTCCATTATGGAGTGTATTCCCCAATTGATGAGGCAGCAATTACAGAATCAAGGGCAGCAGCTCTAGGTGGTGTTACCACAATGATGAGAATGCTGCGACTGGGACGCCCCTACAAGACACATTTGCAGGCCCAGCTTGACGCATCAAAAAAATCCCACTATATCGATTACACCATACACGCAACAATCTTTGATCAAAACCAGGCAGACGAGATGAAGTTCTGCTATGATAATGGCATAACGTCCTTCAAAATGTACATGAATCTTGGGGGAGAGGTTGGCCACGTCTACATGGACATGGATCCTAGGGCATCAAATCTGTTTGAAGCCCAAGTCGAGCTCAAAGATATTACCATACGAGAGGTCCTGCAGAATGCAGCAAAGCTTGGCTGTCCAGTACTGGTACATGCGGAAGACTATGAAATGTGCGGGTGCGGAATAAGGAAAGCCAAGCAGGACCACAAGGACGGACTAGCCGCCTGGTCTCAAAGCAGGCCGCCAGATTCAGAAGCAAAGAGCATCAAAAAGATATGCGAGATAGCTCGAGAGTTTGGCACTACCGTGTACTTTGTGCACATTGGCTCATCAATTGCACTGGATACAATACAACAGGAGCGAAAAAAGGGAACAAAGGTTTTCGTGGAAACCTGCCCGCATTATCTGACATTATCATATGAAAAGCAAAACGGATATCTGGCAAAGGTAATGCCGCCAATTCGCACATCAACTGACAATGAAAAAATTTGGTCTGCCATATCTGATGGAATGATAGACACCATAGGGACAGATCATGTGGCAAACAGGCTCAAGCTAAAGGTAGGCCAAGATGTCTGGTCGTCTCTGGCAGGTTTTCCAGGTATAGGAACCTCACTACCCATCTTACTATCGGAAGGAGTAAACAAAAATAAAATCAACCTGCAGCAATTGGCGCATCTTACCAGTGGAAATGCGGCCAAGATCTTTCATATGCGTGGAAAGGGTGTCATAGAAAAAGGTGCAGACGCAGACATAACCCTAATTGACCTCAAAAAAGAGAAAAAGGTCAGCTCCGAGTTCTTTGGCGGATTCTCTGATTATTTGGTATATGAGGGCTGGAATCTAAAGGGCTGGCCTGTCACAACAATGGTGAGAGGCAAGCTGGTAACTGAAGACATGCAAATTGTTGGTAAACTAGGTCATGGAAAGTTAGTACCGCGTATTTCTACCAAAAAACTTGTAGATGAATTGGATAGTTGACTTGTTATGCTAGGATATCGAATTTTCCGTTTTCTCGAGCCTTGTAGATTACGTCTGGCTTTCGAGTAAAGATTCCAGCTTCTAGCACTCCAGGAATCTGCCTTATCTTCTCAGCTAGCTGCTTTGGTGTTTTGATGGTGCCAAAATCACAGTCATAGATGATGTTGCCATTTTCAGTGATGAATGGATAGCCACGCTCTATGGTTCTAATTTGAGGCCTGCCGCCAAGCTTCTCTAGAAACTTTCGGACCGTGTTTCGGGCAAAGGGGTGAACCTCAACTGGTACTGTGCGATTGAAATATTTCACAAATTTTGACGCATCTGCCATTATCACAACCTTGCTTGCAGATGAGATCAAAATATTTTCTCGTAGTAAGGCACCACCGCCTCCTTTTATCAGATTCTTCTGGGAATCAATCTGGTCTGCACCGTCAAATACGATATCGATTTTTTCAATGTGGTCAGCGCCAATCAGATGAATGCCTGCCTGTTCAGCAATCATCTTGATTTGTAAAGATGTGGGGACTCCGTAGATGTTGAGCTTTTTCTTTTTGATGTGAATGCCAAGCTGCTTTACAAATGCAGTGGCTGCCCGTCCACTACCCAACCCCAAAACAGAATTGTTTTTTACAAATTTTAGTGCGTCCTTGGATAATGCCTCAATGGCATCATCATATGACATTATTCTACCTCGGCTTGCTCTAGCTTTGATAGGGTCTTCATTATTTCGCGCTTTATAGAATCAAGATCATCCTCGTCGTCCTCTACTTCTTCGGGCTCTGGGATGTTCATCTTTGGCTTTTTCCTCTCTACTTCCTCTTGCTTGAATTCCAGTTTTGGAGGCTCTGATTTTACCAGTCCTTCAACATCGATTGGCTCAGTTAGCACCGGCTTTGTAATCTGTGGTTGTACGGTTTCAGCTACCTGCTGTATGATTTCCTGTCTTACCTCTATCACTGGCGCAACAATTTCAGCCTGGGTGCGAATCTGAATCTCTGGAGTATCAACTGCAGGCTCGATTCTTGTCTGGACCTCAACTGGCGGAATGACATCTGGGATTTCAGTTAACGTGGATAGCTCAATTCTTTTTCCAGGCTTTGCAAATGATTTTATCAATTCCTCAATGCTTTGCGTGGTTACAATCTCTGGTTTCTGCTGAACCTGTATGGTTGGTCTCTCTATTTTTGTCTCTACAATTTTTTCTTCCTTTTTGATCTCGACTTTTTCAAGATGGGCGACCTGAATCTTGGATGAAATGTCTGCCAGCCTCTTATCTAATGCAGATAATTTCTGGTCCATGAGTGTCATCAGGCCATCGCCCAGTGGACCCAAGTCAGGATACTTTGATGCCTGTTCCAGTTTCTCTATTTTAGCTAGAATAACACCAAGCTGGTACTGGTATCGGGAAAGCAGCTTGTCGACTTGTACCTTGGTTAGGGTGGTCGGCTCGCCGTATAATCGGGATATGGTTTTCTGTAAGATTTCTTTTTCAATTTTTAGTGAATCAATCTGGGCCCTGATGTGTGAGTTGGCACCAATCAAAGGCATCTTGTTTTTGCCTTTGGGGAATTTGGTAATTGTTGCAGCCGTTGCAGCGCCTGCCAAGGAACTAAGGACTAGAGCAATTTCCATTTATGCGTACCATTTGATCCAAGAATATTTTCGAATTCTTGCATCTGGAAAACCGCAGCTTGAACATCTGTGATGTCTTTTATGGTAAGAGTTCTTTCCGCATCTTCTGCATCTGATGTGGGGCTTTTTTCGTGTAAAAAGTCCCATTGAAGGAGTTCCACGAGTCATGAATCAGACACCACTTACGCTGGTGGAGGAGATATCATTACTACGTTATCTCCACGCACAACGATGGTTCCTATGCTTTTTGCCTCGCCGTCAGAAGGGATCTCTTCTGAGCCTTCGAGTAGCAGATTCATGTGCTGATCAAAACCTCTGAGGTTTCCTCGAATGGTTTTGCCGCCTTTGAGCTTGATTAGAACTACTTTATCGATGCTTTCGTCCAATACTTTTACTGCCATGTCGACTGACATTTATTTCACTTATTGGTCTCCCTAGGCCATTAATATATTAAAGTTTCATTGGTGAAGATTAGAGTTTAAGTCAGTGTAGCAACTTTGACACTGCTTTTGAGAGGTTTGTCACAATTTCTGCAAAAATTTTCTGGCCATCTTTTTTTGTTGCTTTTGTGGGATCGCCCCAGACACCTGTTTTTGTTGCTTTGATGAACTGTTTTGATGCAAGTTTTGAAATCTTGAGCTTTTGTTGCGGCGTCATATTTTCTGTAGTGAATCCCTTTCTTGCTAGACTCATCTTGGTTTGTTTTGATAGTGCTAACATCAGTGATGTCTCCACAAACCCAGCATGATCAAACTCCCTGTCCATGAACCTCCAGTATGAGAACACGAAAACCTTGACTCTGTTTTTTGTTATTTTTGAAATCTTGCCAGAAATTGACTTGAGCGCGTTTTGGTTTCCGTGGTGACCATTTAGGATTATGATTTTGTTTATCTTGTTTTTCCCTAATGAAACGCAAAGGTCGACAAGATAGTTCTGTAAGGTATGGTCCTGAATGCTGAGATTAAAAAACGGCGCATGCTCAAATGACACTCCGTATTGTATGGTAGGGAGTAATAGCAGTCCGCACTTTTTGGCAACGTTTCTTGCCACCTCTGTTACTATATCGGAATCAGTGGATACTGGAAGGTGAGCCCCGTGCTGTTCCAGCGAGCCCACAGGTATGATTGCAGCCTTGTTCTTGATTCTGCGAATGACAGGATCTGTGTAATTCCGGAGCTCAGTCATTTTGTGTAGACTTTTCTCCAAGAGACCTCTAGCTTTCCCTCAAGGTGCATCTTGACTGCCTTTAGCAATGTCTGTGCCTCCAAGTCCTGGCCCTTCTCCTTTATCGTCTCTAAAGTATCAGACGAATCCACCTTGAATGCGTCCTGAAATATTATTGGTCCTTGGTCAAGCTCCTCTGTTACATAGTGAGCAGTAACGCCGACGATCTTTGTTCCTCGCTCAAATGCTTGAGCATATGCAAATGCGCCGGGGAATGCCGGTAGTAATGACGGATGTATGTTTATGATGCGATGTGGATAGCGCCACACAAAGTTTGGAGTCATTATTCTCATGTATCTTGCTAATACCACAAGGTCAATGTCATATTTTCTTGTGACATCAATTAGGTGGTCTTCTGCTCTTTGCTGCTCTTTTTCATCAACTAGAACAAATGGAATTCCTGCCTTTCTTGCAAGTGATTCCAATGTTTTCTCAGTGCCAACTATGACACTAATTTTGCCCTTTAGCTGAGCTTTTGCCTGCAGCAGAGCTTCCAAGCAGTGCGGTTCCTTGGTAACAAAGACTGCGATGTTTTTGTCCGAGTTTATCTCGTGGTATACGCTAACTTCCATGGAAAGCTCTTTTCCCAAGTTCTGCAGTTCCTTATCGAACTTTTTGACATCAAATTCCTTGGAAAATGAGGCCTCAAGATGCATGCCGAATAATCCCTTGATGACATTCTGGTTTACCTTCTCAATGTTGCCCTGTTTTTGGAAAATCAAATTTGTAAATGCCGCAACTACTCCCTCGCGGTCCTTGCCAACAACTGTAATGCCTATTCGGATCTTTTTCATGGAGTTGTGTTACAATTTCACTTTATTAACTTAGGTCTCAAACAAATTCAAAAATGGTGCGGGAGGTGGGATTTGAACCCACGAACCCCTAAGAGATAAGGGCCTAAACCTTACGCCGTTGACCAGGCTTGGCGACCCCCGCATCAATGCTCAAATTTTACACAAACTTATTGCTTTCCCATTGGGCCAGAATTCGCAACTGGCCAGTTCCTAAAAATTAAGGAGCAAAAAACGAAAAGCAATGAATCTGCTCAAGTTCATCCTAGTATCAAGTGGACTATATGCCGCCCTTTCTGCAGCGTTTTCTGTAATTGGCCTTTTTCCGATATTTGGAGATGTTTTACCAAAAGCGTACATCATTGGAAATCCGCTTGAGGTTAGCGGCATTTCAGTAGAGCATGTTGTGGGACATGTTGTGTTTGGACTAATCGTTGG
>CAYOBG010000043.1:0-10914 GCA_964402265.1 uncultured Candidatus Nitrosotenuis sp.
ATCCTCAAGGTATGGCTTTATCATGCCTGCATTGATTATTCCAAGGTTTAGGCAGTTGCACCGAATGTTTTTTCTTGCATATTCTACTGCAATTGACTTTGTAAACATTGAAAGTGCGGCCTTTGTTGCTGAATACACCGCAAGGTGAACTCGTGGGATTGCGCGCTCGCTTGAAATTGAGCCGATGTTTATGATGCAGCCGCTTTTGTTGTCAAGCATTTTTGTAATTACTGCCTTTGTAATCTTGAATGTTCCCACAATATTGGTATTGACTAAATCCATCATATCGGAATCTTTCATCTGATGAAAATGAATTGCGTCATTGATTTTTGCGGCATTATTTACCAGGATATCAATTCGTCCGTACTTGTCCGTTATTTGTTCAATGGTGCTCAAAACCTGAGAGTCATCGTTAATGTCGCAAGACATTGAAACCGTCGATTCTTTGTTTTTTATTGTAGATTGCGCCTTTTCAAGAGATTTGAGATTTCTTCCAAGCATTATTACTGTGGCCCCCTCCTCAACAAACCTCTTTGAGAGGTCTGTGCCAATGTCGCTGGAAGCGCCCGTTATGATCGCAATTTTGTTTTGTAGTCTCATGGTTTTTCTAACACTAGATATCTTAAATCAATTTTGTTTTATTCATAAATGATTTATTTTACGACCATAACCGGTATGGGCGATTTATGTAGGACATAGTTTGATACGCTTCCCAAAAAGACCTCTTTTACAGCACTTCGTCCCCGCGAGCCAATAACTACAATATCGATTTTGTTGTTCTTGTTTTTTATGAATTTGACAATCGTGTATCCTGGAGCTCCATAGTCAATTGTTTTTGTAAATTGCACGTTATTTTCCTTGGATAGGGATTCCGCCTTTGATAGCACTTGTTCTGCGTATTTTCTTTCCTCAACTTGGCATTTGATTGGATCTACTATCTGAGTTTCTATGCTTGGAAAGATACTCACAGTATACATTGCAGTTATTTTGGCCTCTAGTTTTCTTGCTAGTACGATGGCAGTCCTTAGAGCCCTAAATGAATTATCAGACCCATCAAGGGGTACAAGTATTTTTTTGAACAAATGCAACTAACATAAAATGACATTTAATTAGATAAATAGTAGTTAAATTATCAGTTTTGAATTTCAGTCATGAAAATTAACCGACAAAGTCATATCAGTTATCTCTCAAACCAGCAATAATGAAAAAGGAAGTAGTGCACGACTACAAAAACTGGAGCGAGATAGAATCTGCTATTTCCATACTGGTAAAAAAAATCATTGATGCCAAAATTCAATTTAAAACCATATCTACAATAAGTAGAGGAGGTCTAGTTCCTTCCCGTCTTGTGGCAGACAGATTAGGTATAAAACAAATTCTAGTTGATGGCGAATCCATTCCAGCAGATTCACTCTTTATTGACGATATTTATGATTCAGGTGAGACGTTTAGAAAAATAATGCAGCGAGCTGATGATCAGGACAATTTGGTTTTTGCAACAATATACGCAAGAAGAAAAGAAAGATATCCAAAACAGCTAATCTATGCAGAGCTTACCCGAGATAACGAATACATCGTTTACCCATGGGATAGATTCGAACATGGTCTTCCTTACGAAGCACACTAAGATCACGTAAGAAATTTGAATAGATGTCTTCTCTCAATTATTGCAACAGACACTAGCATTGAGAGTCCCACGATAAGACTTACCTTTGGTGAAAAAAATTCTCAGACAATCCCAAATTCCTCATCAAAATAAAATCAATTCAACACTTGTAACCAAAATGGAAAGTACATGCCTACGTTTTTCTGTGGTTTGCTCAGTCATTGTCACTGTGGCTTCATTCGCAAGAGGATCTGCTCAGTTATTTGTCTCATTTCTGAGTCAGAGCCAATACTGCAAAGTCTAACAATGTCTGACGTAGTTATCATTCCGACTAGCCTACTGTCTTTCACCGCAGGTAAGCGATGAATTTTGCGCAATTTCATTAGTTGTGCTGCCTCCCACACAGAATCATCTGGGTTGACAACTACCACAGGAGTGGACATCGCTTCCTTGACACTTGATGTGTATGACTTGCCTTTTGCAACTATTCTTCTTGTGAGGTCACGCTCAGTTATGATCCCAGTTGCGATTCCATTTTCAAGCACAATTATTGCACCAATTGATGCATCATCCATCATTTTTGCTGCATCTTGTACAGTCATTGATGAATCAATTGCAACGACATTTTTTTTCATGACGTCACGAACAAGTTCTGTCATGATATGAAAATCTCATGCGCTCCTTAAAAGAGCTGAACATGATTATCAGGTCTAGTATTTGCCCAAGATCAGGTTTGGTTTTTTTCGAGAAATTAAATACGGGGTATGATTTTCCATTAACATGGTCATACTTGAAAACTTAAATGGTTTTGAATCAAAAAAAGCAAAAGAATCACTCGATATGTTACTTATTGACAGAAGAAATGAGTTCAAGGAATTAGCAAATTCGATGAGCATTCCCACATCATCAAATAACTGGGAGCAAACCATTTTGAAATATTGTCTAGACTTCAATGATTGTTTTTATTTCATGGCAAGACCTGATGGTCCAAACGACATGACAGAAGATAGCCATAACAAAATTCATCAATGCTTGACATTGATGAGGCAAATTGCAAGAGGCAAGACAAACATGATAGAGTTTACTCATCTGCAAAATCTTGCATATACTCTGGCAGAAGAATTCAAGACCATATACAAACGACTAAGCTAGTCAGGGCAATACTGCAATTTGGTTTTCTATCAAATTGCGATACGCCCAAAACAACAATTCTTTTTTGGAATGAGACCACTTGAGATGACCCGCATATTCAGTTTTGTCCCGAATCAGCCTTGGATATGCACCTAGTGGACATTTTTCAAAATGATCCACAATGTATCCTATTATTGCTTCTCTATGACTTGCAAGATGTATCATCCACTGCCTTTTGTCTGCATAAATTGTTCTTGGATGCTCACAGAAAACACATGACGCCACATGGTGCATGCTCATTTTGTCAGGTTACCACTGAAGATCTGAGGCCTTGAGTGACTCATCATTTGTATCAACCATGAGCGGTGAGTCTGCAAGCTCATTTGGATTTAATGAAAAGATGAGTTTTGGTGTAAATTTGATAAGACTAGGTCTTTTGACTTTTGATTGGGCAAGAATTCTTTGTTTGTGAAGTCTTGTGAGCACATCTATAATTTTTAGACTGATTTGTTGCTTGATTATTCCATTAGTAACCACTGCTGCTTTTCCCTTTAGCTGATAGCCAACCAGCTTTCTTTTATCAAACACTGCAATTGAGCACCAAGGGTTTTTCTGCAGATTTCGAAAGGTCTTGTGTTTGAATAGTTCAAGCCAGTAAATAGAACCATCCTGATCCAAATAGAAGCTAGTCCTTGGGGAAACATTACAGACGCCGTTGCTTGAAGAGCCTACAATTAAGATGTGCTCTTTGCATATTAGCTGCTTTATCTTGCTTGGAATTGATTTCACATATCTTGTTGTGCTGTTTTTTTTAATAAGATCAGGACTCGATTATCAGCTTTGAGATTATTTTACTAGCAAAACCGAGCAAAGTGCATGATTTGCTATTTTTGATGACACACTTCCAAGTAAAAATCGAAGCACTGCCCCAAGACCTTTGCTCCCAACTACGATCAGGTCAGCTTTTGAGGTTTTAGAGTACCGAATTATTTCCTCTGCAACATTTCCCTCCCGGGTTATTACGGTCGGGGCGATTCCTTGAGTCTTGACTATTTTTTGAGCTCGCTCTAGTGTTTCTTGTGCGTATTTCCGAAGAATTCTGGTATATTCTGCGCCTGCCAAAATGTCGGATTTTTTTGTCCTATCCACTACATGAATCAGTACAAGCTCAGAGTTGTATTTTATTGCCAAATCGCATGATACTCGGATTGCCTTTACAGAATATTTAGATCCGTCACAACAGACGAGAATTTTTGAGAATTGCCCCATTGAAAAGAAAATAAAAAAAATTGCATTTAATCATTTTTCAGATTATTAAGAGTGAAAAAGACGAGAATGCAAACACATCATACCAAAGCATGAAACGTTAGGTCATTACCTCGCATTCCCGTCTACACGCACAAGACGAATCTTGTACAGAACCATTACGCAATAAAGACAGTTAAAGACGATACATGATTATCAATGCTGAAAATTAGCCGATTATTACCCATGATAATCTAAGAAGATGTTTAAATTAAAATAAAAAGATTACAACACATGGAAAATAAAATTAAAAGAGTTCTTGTACCAATGGATGGTTCCAAAACATCCTTTAGAGCACTAGACGAGGCAATCGAAATAGCACGTGCATGCCATTCGGTAGTTTTGGGAGTTCATTCAGTACCGTTTTTACCAGTAGAGTTTGCGCCATCAGTTGTTCCGTACAGGATTTATCAGAAAAAAGAAGCTGGTAAGTTTTTTGAAAATGCAAAATATCGAGCTGCAAAACATGGAATTTTGTTTTCGTATGCGATAGTGTTTGGTAACCCAGTTGATCAAATCCTCAGTATTGCAAAAAAGAAAAAAGCTGACCTAATAGTAATTGGTGCGAGAGGAAAGGGAAGAATAGTGGAATTATTCCTAGGCAGTGTTTCCAATGCAGTACTTCACAAATCCAAGATTCCAGTACTTTTGGTAAAATGACATATCAGAAAATTTTGGTTCCGTTTGATGGCTCCAAATATGCAAAAAAGGCACTAGGCCAAGCAATAGAAATAGCAAAACTTGGAAATGGAATAATCTATCTTTGTACGATAGTTAATGTTGTAAGTGTGGTTCCGCCAGGCTCACTTTTGGGTCTTGTAAAGAGCGCATCAAAAGGTACACTACAAAAAAGGCTACTAAGATCCGCAAAGACAGAAGCTCAAAAAATGCATGAGGATATAGTAAAAAATTGCAAAACAAAAGGTGTTAGCGCCTACTCGAAAATAATAATTGATGTAAATATTGCCCAAGAAATTTTATCTTTTGCAAAGAAAAAATCAGTTGATCTCATAGTTGTCGGCAGTCAAGGCCTGCACGGAATTGGCAAGTTAAAATCATTGGGAAGTGTTAGTAGAAAGGTTTCAGAGCACGCAAGTTGTCCTGTTTTGATTGTACGCTAGAATTTGTATTTGTGTAAAATGTTTTGCACGATTTGTTCCGGCACTTGGTCAAATTTGCGATAAAATTTAGCCACCGATGAGAACTCGATCGGGATTTCAAGCGCTATGATCTGAATCCCAAATCTTTTGATTACTTCAGCTGTCACATAAGGAATCACTGGTGTTGCCAAAATGATTTGGTGTGTCTTGCCCTCAAGCCATTTCAAAATTGCGCACACTGTTGCACCAGTTGCTATTCCGTCGTCAACCAGTATGACTGTTTTATCATCAAAATCATATACGGTGTGGCCACGATATGCCTGAATTTGCCGTGTCACCTCGTCTTTCTTTTTGCTGATTTCTTCTTGGAATCGCGGATCTGACGAGTATTTCTCCCATTCATGACCAAAATACAAAACCCCATCATACGTTATTGCACCAATGGCATATTCTGGATAATCAGGAGGCGTGATTTTTTTCGAAATTATCACATCAAGTGGCAAATCCAAAATTCGGGCAATTTCTGCGCCTACAATTACGCCTCCACGCGGAATTGCAAGTACTACACAGTGCTTGCCTCTAACAAATTCAAGTCTTTCCGCTAGAAGCTTTCCAGCATGAATTCTGTCATGTATCATAACCAGAAATATTAGTACAAACCAACTATTTTACTATCAAAACTGGGATTTGCGACTTGTGCACGACATAGTGAGAGACACTTCCTAGGATAAATTCGTGCGCGTTGCTTTGTCCACGTGAGCCCATCACGATCAAGTCTGCTTTTTTGTTTTTTGCAAAAGACACCAGCTTGAATCCTTCGTTTCCACACAGTATTTTTTCATAAAACAAAACACCGTTTTTTGCACATCTTACTTTTGCCTTATTTAGGATTTTTTTACCGCCATAGGCAAAGGCTTTTCCAAGCTTTGATGTAGGCTTGGCTACATTTACAGAAAACATTGGAATTACAAAGACTCCTGTTATTGTCCCCTGGTTTTGTCTTGCAAGATAAATTGCATGATCAAGTGCCTTAGACGATCCCTTTGATCCATCCAGCGCAACAAGAATGTTTTTGTGAGTCAAGCAAATTTTGTGTGGTGTCGTATGAATAAAAGACGTGTTGTGATTTTCGAGATTGATTTTCAGCGTTGATAATTCACACGGATATGATATAGCTGTGGTGTGATTTATCATGCATGGCACAAACACCGCCAACAATACTAGTCAAAGATATCATGACAAAATCCCTCATAATGGTTGATTCCTCCTCTACTGTGAACGAAGCTGCAAAGCTGATGGAAAAAGCAAAGGTTGGCTCTGTAATAGTAATGGAGAAAAGCGTTCCAATTGGAATAATGACAGATAGGGATTTTGCGATAACTATTGCGGCTCATGCATATCCAATTCACACCAAGGTAAAGCAGGTAATGTCATCGCCCTTGATTCACATCAGCCCAGATGATGAGGTATGGCTTGCGGCAGACTTGATGTATTCACGCAAAATACGAAGGTTGCCGGTTTTGGACGAAGACGAGCTTTTAGGAATTGTGACTTCTACTGATTTTCTCAAACTATACACAGTATGTAACAGAGAGGACACCAGAAACATGTACTACCATGCACTGACGAAGATCTTTGATGATGCCAGTGAGCCTCTAGCTAGTTTTTAGGAAGCCAGACCTGCAAGCAAGACCCCAACCAAATATGTAGCACTTGCTGCAATTCCACCAATAGTAATGTGCCAAGGACTGATCGGATCAAGGATTTTTTGACAATTTTTCCGTTTATGATATTCCAATCAACAGATTAGTTTCACTGCAACGCCTTACAAATCAGATCATAGGCTAGATTTCAAAAACTCTTCTGCCTTTTTGATGTTTGATTGTACCACACCAGCAGATTTGTGCAGCTGCTCTTTTTCTGATGGTATAATTGAGATTTCCCGGATGTGTGTAACTCCAGTTTTGTTTATTGTCACCGGCACGCCCACACATACATCTGAGAGGCCATATTGCCCATCAAGTAGTGTTGATGCGGCAACATCAAGTGTTTGATTTTTAATTATTGTAGATATAATATCAAAGGTATTTTTTGCAATTCCAAATACCGATTGGCCCTTGGTTTCTCGCAAGCTCTTCCAGTAAGATCTAAGGTTTGATGCGATTTCCGATTTTTGCTGTTCACTCAAAATACCTAATACCTGCTTTCCATCAAATTTTGCCTGTGAAAAGATTGGCACCATTGAATCATCGTGTTCCCCCAGAACTAGCGCATCAGTGATATGAGATTGGGTAGTGCCAAACTCTTGGGCCAGCAAGTACCTGAACCTGCTGGAATCAAGGCTCGATGCAACACCAATTACATTACTTGACCTGAGTTTGCCGTGTTTTTGTATTAGAAATGTCAGTACATCCACAGGGTTTGTCACTACAAGAATTTTGGAATCAGGCGCAAATTGAGCAATATCGTGCGTGATTTTTCTTATCATTAGCACCTGATCAAGCATTCTATCAGTTCTGCTTGCAAAATGCTCTCCAATACTTGCAGTGATTACTAAAACCTCAGAGTCAGAGATTTTCGAATAATCACTTGTTCCTCTAATTGATACAGATGAGCCTTGAGGAATCGCATTGGAAATATCTAGTGCTTCACCTACTGCCTTTTTTTCAGTCCTGTTTACTAGTGTGATATCATCTAGTCCGGCTGAGCCGCAAAGAAACGCAATTGCAGAGCCAACCTTACCAGAGCCGATAATTGAGATCATTTCATTCAGTCAACGTTACTCGTTTTATTTGTATAGTGCCGAGCAGTTTTTTCTCTTCTGCTATATCATAATAGTGAAAGATTGCTTCAGTCTTACTTTTAATGACCAAACTGTCAGATTCGCCTGGCTCTAACAGTTTGGTTTTAAGATCAACTGTATCCACATAGAAGAGGTGAGGTTTTGTGTCCTTGTTTACTATGGTCAAAATGTAGGCAAACTCTGTCCTTGCTATCAAATCTGGATTTGTACCGGAATTGCCAATTGTACCAACCACAACAGTTTGTCCATCTATGTCTCGAAATTCCAGTGTTTGCTTGATTTCTTCCGGCCAAAAGATGTTAACGTGTCTGACATATCCCTGGCTTGCAAATCCGACAATGCCCGCAAGAGCTGCAACCCCTCCAACCAACACAAGTATGACAAGTTTTTTCTCGCTATTCACTAGTGGAATTATTCCATCATCGTATATGTATAGAAAATACAATTTTCATACTTGAAATTATAAAAAATGCACATCAGCAAAGCAATTACAAACATGGAAGAGAGGGAAATGAAGATTGGGGAAACAGGAATCAGTTGCCTCCCTTCCAATTGAAGTAATTGGTGTTCTTTTCTATTTAACAAAAATTACGATTATCACGTGTGATAATTAGGACATAAATTTGTCACTACACATAAAGCAATTTAGGAATTGATCAGACCATGGCAGAGCTTAGGCGACATCTTGGATTACTGCACACCACAACGTATGGGGTTGGCCTGATCCTAGGCGCTGGAATTTATGCATTAATTGGTGATGTGGCAGGTGAAACGGGCAATTCAATTTGGATTTCCTTTGTTCTTGCGGCAGTCTCTGCTGTATTCACAGGTCTCAGCTATGCAGAACTAGCATCGATGTATCCAAAGGCTGCTGCAGAATATTCATTTATGAAAAATGCTTTTAAGAATAATTTTATTGCATTTTTGGTTGGTTGGCTCACATTATTTGTTGCAATAATATCGGCATCTGCAATCGCACTAGGCTTTGGCGGATATTTCACGCAGATATTTGGAGTTCCGATTGTGATATCAGCTGTATTGATAATTGCAGTGTTGTCGTTTTTGAATTTTTTTGGAATTCGCGAATCCTCGTCAGTGAATATCGTATTTACAATAATAGAGGCAGCAGGCCTAGGCCTAGTCATTTGGGTGGGCTTATCCATGTCTGGTGTAGATGTGGATTATTTTGAAATGCCACATGGCTTTTCTGGGATTTTTGCTGCCTTTACGCTCGTGTTTTTTGCATACATTGGCTTTGAAAACATTGCAAATATTGCAGAAGAGATAAAAAATCCAAGAAAGGTCCTGCCACGCGCCATAATCCTTGCCATAACAATTACTGCCATTGTTTACATTTTGGTATCAGTAGCCGTGGTTAGGGTATTGAGCTGGCAGGAACTTGACTCATCTGTTGCGCCACTTGCAGATGTGATAAAGAAGGCACTAGGCCAAGAGTGGGGCTTTGGAGTTTTGTTAATTGCTCTTTTTGCCACAACAAACACTGTTCTGATAATGCTAATTTCTGGCTCTAGAATTCTATATGGTGTTGCGCAGGATAAGGCCCTGCCGTCGATTTTCTCTTTGATTCATAAAAAAAGAAAGACTCCGTGGCTTGCAGTGATTGTAATTGGGGTATTGTCTGCCTGTTTTGTCTTTATTGGAAATATCTCTACAGTTGCAAATATTTCCGTTTTTGCAATAATCATGGTTTTTGTCTTGGTAAATTTCGCATTAATCTGGCTACGCTACAAAGAACCAAATGCGGAAAGACCATTCAAATCCCCATTAAACGCAAAAAAATTTCCAATCTTGGCGGCACTTGGAATAATTACTCCAATTCTTGGCATCCTACAGCTTGATTTGTTTGTCATAGTGATGGGATTCACAGTTGTTGGAGCAGGCGTTGCGTTTTATTTTATCTACAACAAAATCAAACACTGATTATTTTCGGTATGACAAAAAATACAAGCATTACAATTACGGATAAACTCATCAGGCAAAACGTAAACCAACCTAAAATGTTGGATATCTTTCCGTTTGTCCGATTTTGTAGAATTTTTTTGTTGTTTGCAATTTTCATTATGGCAAATAGCATCGGCACTGCAATTACACCATTGATCACTGCAGCATAAATCAAGGCAGTAATTGGACTGATATTGATAAAATTAATCAGCAATCCTATCCCAGTCGATATCATTATGGATAGATAGAATGCCTTTGCCTGCCTGAATTTCTTACACAGTCCCTCCTTCCACCCAAAACCATCTGCCAGTGCATATGCTGATGAGCCTGCCAGGACGGGAACTGCCAAGAGTCCAGTGCCGATTATTCCCAATGCAAAGATTATCTTTGAGGCCTCGCCAGAATATGGAAATGTTTTGACTAGAGGTTCAAGTGCTTTTGCTGCATCTTCGGCAGTTGCAATGTTTGTAATTCCATTTTGATATAGTGTTCCTGCACTAGTCAGAATGATAAACCACATTATGATTTGGGAAAAGGCCATTCCAATTCCAACATCGAGTCGCATCGTTTTGATCTCGCCTTTTGTGATTTTTGGTGTGCCATCCCCAATGTCCTTGATTTTCTGTTTAATCACATCTTCCTCTGCTTCTTCTGATGCTTGCCAAAAGAAGAGATATGGTGAAATTGTTGTGCCAAACAATGCCACAAACATCATTGCAAATTCTGGATTTGCCTCTATGTGTGGAATTATACTTGAAAGCAATATCTCTGATAGGTTTCCGCCGACAATTATTGCCGTAATTACATATGCAAATAGAGAAAATGTAAGATATTTGAGGATCTTGGCGTATTTTTTGTAAGGAATAAAGATCTCCGCCCCGACAATTAAACCAGTAAAACACAATGCCATGACAAAGATTGGTAGTTGTGGAATGATCAGTTTTGTTGCAGATGCCATTGCACCAATGTCAACACCAATGTTGATTGTGTTTGCAATCAAAAGCAAA
>CAYOBG010000044.1:0-10413 GCA_964402265.1 uncultured Candidatus Nitrosotenuis sp.
CTGATTCGTGTGCTACAATTTGCTGTGTTCTGAGTGCAATTTTTGCAGATTCTGCTGTTGGCAATGCAAGTGCCTCATCACGAGAATTGGTGTGTAGTGATTGTGTGCCGCCAATGACTGCAGCCATTGTTTGTATGGCTACGCGTACGATATTATTGTCAGGCTGTTGCGCTGTTAATGACTCACCGCTTGTTTGTGTGTGGAATTTGAGCTGCATTGATTTTGGATCCTTTGCATGGAATTTTTCCCTGAGGATTTCAGCGTAGATCTTTCTTGCAACTCGGAATTTTGCAATTTCCTCAAAGAACTCTATTGTACAGCAAAAGAAAAATGACAGTCTTGGTGCAAAATCATCGATTTTGAGACCCCTATCAAGGCAGGTCTGGATGTATGCTATTGCGTTTGCTATAGTAAATGCGACTTCTTGTGTTGCAGTAGAGCCTGCCTCCCTCATGTGATAGCCAGAAATTGAAATTGGATACCATTGTGGGACATGTTTTGCGCAATACCCTATCATGTCCCCGATTATTCTCATTGATGGTTGCGGTGGATAGATGTAGGTGTTTCTTGCAATGTATTCTTTTAGGATATCATTTTGTGTTGTTCCCCGAAGCTCAGTGCTTGCAAATCCTTGTGATTCTCCAACCGCAATATAATACGCCAAAAGAGTTGATGCCGTAGAGTTTATGGTCATAGATGAGCTGACCTTGCCAAGCGGTATTCCACCAAATGCAGTCATCATGTCTTTGAGTGAAGATATTGATACGCCCACTTTTCCTACTTCGCCTTCCGCTTGTGGTGCGTCTGCATCATGGCCTATTTGCGTTGGAAGATCAAATGCCATTGAAAGACCTGTTTGACCCTTTTCCAGCATGAACTTGAATCGCTCGTTGGTTTGCTTTGCGTCGCCAAATCCTGAATACTGGCGCATTGTCCAGAATCTTTCACGATACATGTCTGCGTGGATTCCACGCGTAAACGGATATTTGCCAGGCTCTTCTTTTATTGCCTTTTTCTTGCCATAGTAAACTCGTGAAACTGGGAAATTGGAATCTGTAAGAATATCTTTTGGTTTTTCCTTTGGTTTTTCTGTTTGTTTTTGTGCCATGGTATTCACTTGATCATGCCTACAGATATTTTATCTGCTGCTTCAAATGGGTCTAGCTCTCGTAATTGAAGCTTTTTGAGGTATTTAGAATAATTCTTATCGGATGCAAGCAACGAGTCCATTTTGATTCTGACATTATTTAAAACAATATCTTTTAGCTCAGCTTCAAGCCGTTTTGCATCTAGGCCCTTTTTGGTTTTCTGTTTTTGTGCCATCATTTCTTTTAGTTTCTTTGCAAGCTCCTCAATTCCCTTGTTTTTTGTAACAGATGTCTGCAAGATTACAGGATTCCTGTCTGTCATCCCAATGAATTCTTTGACAGATTCAAACAGTTGCATCGCTCCATCCAAATCACTTTTGTTTACAAGATAGATATCGCCGATTTCAGTTAGGCCTGCCTTGATTGTCTGGATGCTATCACCGGTGTGAGGGTTAAACACGACAACTGTGATATCAGCAATGTTTGCAATTTCCACCTCGGTTTGCCCGGCACCAACACTTTCTATTATGATTGGGTTAAATCCTGCATATTCCAAAATTCGAACGCTATTCCTAATAGAGCGAGATATTGCACCTGTTGCGCCGCGTGATGCTATACTTCGAATGTATGTTCCAGAGTCAGTTGATTCCGTCATTCTTACACGGTCGCCGAGAATTGCGCCGCCGGTCACATGACTTGTCGGATCCACTGCCAAAACTGCTGCCTTTAAGCCCAGTTTTTTGAGTGCAACTGAAGTCTTGTTGATTAGTGAGCTTTTGCCTGCACCGGCAGGACCGGTAATTCCAATTATGATTGATTTTCCAGAGGTCTTGAATATTTTTTTGATCAGTTTTCGCGCCTGAGTTTCATCATTTTCAATAATAGAGATTGCTTTTGCGATTGCGCCGCGCTTTCCTTTTTTTAGATCAGCAAGTAAATCCAAACAGAGTTGTTTTTTACACCTAGAATAAATTCTTGTTGCACTCAGAGTTGTGTGAAAATGATCTTGCTTTCTTGCCCCGGTGTATGGATGTCTGTTTTTACTCCAACTTTGCCAAAGTCAGGGTGATTCACGACCAAAGTGATTGGGACCACCTTCCATCCGTATTGCGGTTCTTCAGTAAACGGTACCGTGATTTTGAAAAAAGGTCCATCAAGCGTTTTCTGGAATGATTTTTCCATTCCCAAAATCTCCAATATCACACTTGTTGTTTTGTGTGTGTCATCAGAAAATGTTATTTCGACATATTTTTTATCATCATAAAATGTTGCGTCAAGGTACAATACATTTTCATATTTTTTCTGAACTAAGATGCTCTGCGATATTGAGATGCCAATCCCAAATACAATAATGGTTGCAACAGCTGCAAGTATGATTTTTTTATTCATGATTTATGCAAATTCTACTCGTAGTCTTTTGATAAACAGAGAGTGAATCCTTATTCGCTCAAGTGTTTGAGCAAGTGTCATTTCAGTTCCAGGTGTCGGGTTTTTCCTAAAGAACTGCTTTATCTCGCCTTGCATAGATTCGTCTGCTACCGAAGATATGCTTGATACTATTCTGTTTAGAAGTGGACTGCCAACGCCAACCTTTGTGCGAAGTGATTTCCAGTTCTTTTTTAGCCACGGCCACAGTATCTTTTTGCCGTGATGGTTGCCAGAAATGCGAATTATTGGCACGTGCATGTTTTGTGAGCGTACGTCTTTTGATTGGGAAAAGTTCAATGTTTTCAATAACAGTTTTGGATCTTTGAAGCTTGAGAGTGCCCCAAGGAACCTTATTTTTTGTTCCTGTGATTGGGCCTTTTTGTATAGGTCCAAGAGTTTTTGATATGTTTTGGAATCACCACTCCAGGCCACCAAGGAAAACACCGCATCTTGAATGTCAGGATTTAGAGAATTTTGATCTTTTAGGTATTGTTTGAATCGATTGTTTGCCTCGGCAATGATTTCCTCATCATCTAGTTTTCCCAAAGCCCCAATTACATAACTTCGAAGCAATGCATTTGTGTGTGGCTCGCCTTTTTGAGCGTCCCATCCAAGTTTTTCAAACATTGTTCTAAAGTATTGATATGCGATTTGTTTTATTTCCGGTGAAAACTTCTCCTCTATGGTTCTGTGGTATAATGCGTATAAATTCCCAGACACGTTTGACTGTGTGAGATAGTCATCTTCGTTTTCATACGAACCGGTAAAATCCAGATAATCCCTTGCCTTTCCATCACCTGACACACACAATGCAAACAAGTCATTCTGTATTGCCCATCTGTCAATGTGCGAGATTGATTTTTGCAATACCATCTCTTTTAATTCATAGAGCAAGTCTTGCGAATATTTAACACGATAGAACCCATTTCTTCCAGGGTTTAGCACTATACCATCAGATGGTACTAGAATGGCTTCTTGTTTTTTCTTTAGAATTTTGTTTACGGTTTTTCCATTTGAACCAATTACAATTGGTATCTCCCATAGTCCCTTTTGATTTCCTTTTTGTTCTAGCACAAAGCGTTTTTGCAACAAGACTAGCTTGGAATCTTGTTTTTGTGCCTCCACAAGTGGAAAGCCAACCTGTTTTAACCACGAATTCACCATCGAGCGAACCGGCATTTTAGCAGACTTTCCTATTTCATCCCAAAGGTCGTTTCCTTCGGCGTTTTTGTAAGAGAATTTCTTAAGATACACTCGTAGTCCTGCCCTGAAATTTTTCTCAGTGACAAAACTTTCAAGCATCTTGAGCACACATCCTCCTTTGTCATATGATATGGCATCAAAGATCTCTCGAATTTCAGACGGCTTGTTTACCTTGACATCTATTGGGTGTGATGAGTGCAATGCGTCAAGACTCATTGCTGTGTTCATGGTGTCCTCTAGGAACTGGTCCCATAGTTTCCACTCCGGATAGAACTTGTCGACAAACTTTGTTGCCATAAATGTCGCAAAAGATTCATTGAGCCAAAGATCATTCCACCATTTCATCGTAACAAGGTTGCCAAACCACTGATGTGCCAGCTCGTGGGATACAACTTCGGCAATGAACTGTTTTGTTTGTGTCGAGGATGTTTTTTCATCATAGAGTAGTATAGTCTCTCTAAACGTTATTGCACCCCAATTCTCCATTGCCCCAGACGCAAAGTCCGGAACTGCAATCAAGTCTAGCTTTGGTAATGGATACTTTATTCCAAAATAGTCTTCGTATGATTTTACCAGTTTCTTGCACAGGTCCAGTGCAAATTTTCCTTTTTTGCTGTTTCCCTTTGTAGTTACAATTCTCATTACAACTTTGCCGAGCCTGCTCTGCAGGAATTCAAACTCGCCCACCCCAAGATAAACAAGATATGTAGACATGATCGGAGTCTTGGCAAATTGGTACAGAACTTTATTGCCAATTTTTTTCTTGAGGGTTTGGTTTGTGTTAGAAATTGCAGTGTGGTTTGGCTCAGTTATGATAGAAATCTCAAATGTGGCCTTGGCCGCAGGCTCATCCCAACATGGAAATGCGCGTCTTGCATCTGCTGCCTCAAATTGTGTAGTTGCAAGGTATTTGGTTTTGCCAGATTTGTCCTTGTATTGGCTGCGATAAAACCCGACTAGTCTATCATTTAAAATTCCAGTGTATTCAATTACGATTTTTGCAGTCTTGGAAATCTTTGTTCCTAGTTTGATTGTGAGTGTTTCATTCTTTTCATCTAGTTTTGTTTGTGCAGGAACTGATTTTCCGGCAAATTGAACTAGGCATTTTTTTATTTTGAGTTCAGCTGCATGTAATGTTATGGTATTAGTTGGCTTTGGTATGTTGACAGTGATGATTTCTTTTCCCTCAAATGTGAAATTGGAAAAAATTGGCTCAAAGCTCAGAGAGTAATTGAGAGGAATTACTTGCACAAAAAGTCGTAGTTAGATTGCCTTTATGTACATTAGTGTGATGTATTGCGATCAGTCTTAGCTTCTGCTTAGCTGAGAATTAATCAGATCCGTTTTATCTATTTTAAAAATTGAAAAATATAAGCCTGAAGGTCTTGACAAATGGGTCGATAAGAAAAATCCCAGTCAGAATCATTCCAAATCAATACTTTCGGCAGAAACAATAACTCGTTATTCTCTAAAGGAAAGGATTTTGGAGCTAGAAAAGATGCGCGACCAGATACTATACGAGCTTGACAAGTTAAAGACATTTTCAGAAGACAGAAAATTGTAAAGTTTTAAAATACTGCCGATCAATGATTTATCAAATGAAGCAAAAACTCGCACCCCGACGAATCAAGATTCTAGTAGCAAAACTAGGCCTAGACGGTCATGACAGAGGGGCGTTGGTTCTCTGCAGGGCATTTCGAGATGCAGGCATGGAGGTAATCTATTCAGGATTGTTTGCTACACCTGAGCGCATTGCACAAATATCAGAAGATGAAGATGTTGATGCAGTTGCCCTAAGCTTGCTAAACGGCGCTCACAATACACTATTTCCACGAGTAGTAAAAGAATTGCAAAAGAAAGGCCTCAAAGATGTTCTAGTGGTTGGAGGCGGAGTCATACCAGAAGAGGACAAAAAAGGATTAGAAAAATCAGGCATCTCCAAAGTGTTTGGTCCAGGATCACCACTGCCAGCAATAATTGAGCACATCAATTCTGGCGTTGCAAAACTAAGAAAAATTTAGATTTTATTCTTTAGAGTCTGGCCACATCATCTTTCGCATTTGTCTGCCAACCTGCTCAATTTGATGTGATTCTAATTGTTTCATGTAACGATCAAATGCGTTCTTGCCATTTTTGCGGTATTCTGAAATCCATTCCTCGTTGAATGTGCCGTCTTGTATCATGTCAAGAACTTTTTTCATCTTTGCCTTGTTTTCCTTGTCCATAACCATTGGGCCACGAGTCAGACCACCATATCTTGCGGTTTCAGAGACTCGTCTCCACATTCCATTGATTCCATATCTTTGGATCATATCGACGATTAGTTTGAGTTCGTGTAATACCTCAAAGTATGCAATTTCCGGTTGATAGCCAGCTTCTACTAGTGTCTCAAATGCGTTTGTAACCATTGATGCGCACCCACCGCAAAGGTCAGCTTGCTCCCCGAACCAGTCGGTTTCTACTTCTTCTTTGAATGTTGTCTGAATTAGTCCTGCTCTAGCAGAACCAATTCCCTTTCCAATTCCTAGAACTCTGTCCCATGCTTTTCCGGTTTTGTCTTGGTATACTGCAACTATAGCCGGCGTGCCAAAGCCTTCTTGGTATGTTTCGCGCACCTTGGAGCCAGGGCCTTTTGGTGCGACCATGATAACATCAACATTGTCTGGTGCTGCAATCCAGTTCCATTGTATGGCAGCTGCGTGTGAAAATGATAATGCCTTTCCTTCAGAAAGGTTTGGTCCGATTTCTTCTTTGTACACTTGAGACTGTATCATGTCTGGAATCAAAACGTGAATAATGTCGCCTTTTTTTGTCGCCTCTGCAACAGACATTACAGTGTGCCCATCAGATTTTGCCTTGTTCCAAGTTTGGCTGCCTTCCTTTAGTCCAACAATAACTTTGAGTCCCGAATCTTTGAGATTGTTTGCCTGTGCATCGCCTTGTATACCATAACCAATTACTGCTATTGTTTGATTTTTAATAGGATCTAAACTGATATCGGAATCTTTCCATGTTTTTGCCATGTTTAGGCTTAAAAATACTGCAAATAAAAACCATCAAAAAATCAAATCGAGATGACCTTATTGCAAGAAACACATCGAACTCTGACCTGATTATCGCCTTCCAGTCGTTCAAATTTTTTAGAGCCACATGAGGGGCAAATCGGACATGCGCGAAGGCCTTTCATGATATATGAAAGACTGCATCGTAATTAATTATTCTAGTTATTCCTGAATTAATGTGCCACTTTTCTGAGAAACAATCAGCGTTGATTTTTTTGCCTTTTTGATCTTTTTTGCTTTTGTTAGCTTGTCGTATTTGTCAGTGGATTTAGTCTTTTTTTCTGGCATCAGCATGCTTGGTTTTGCTGCCTTTTCATTTGATTGCTTAAGAGATGTCGGTTCGTTTGGCCTTACAATTTCTGCATTGGTAGGTGTACAAATATGAATTACATTGGAGAATTTTTCTTGTATCTGTCGCCATTCTTTTACCTCTGCGGCTCCATCAAAGTGCTGTTTCATGTAAATATCCCAGCCGTCATTTATTTTCCCCGCATCCCGCTGTAGTTTCCATTCAGTGTATAGTCGATTCTTTAATGCTGTCACTTTTTGATCCGACTCGGATAATGCCTTTTTTGCATTTTCAAGATCAGAATCATTGCATCCAGCAGGTTTTGTAGTCATGCTCGGTTTTTGCAAGACTGGTTGCTCAGACTGACAATATTGGATTATAGTGCCATATTTTTCCTGTGCCTTTTGGTATTCAGCCCATTCTGGAGAAGTGTAGAGATTCTCTTTTGCATATTTGTCCCAAGTGTCAGAGTATTTTCCAGATTTTGATAGTGATTCCCATTCTTTGTAGTAACGGTTTTTGGCAGATACCAGTTTTTCCTCAATCATAAAAAATGTCTTTTTGATATTTTCATAGTCAGCAGTAGTGCATTCTTTTTTCTTGGAACTCTCTGATTCTGATTTGATTGGGCCGTATTGTACGCATTTTTGATCGATTTCTGCATATTTTTGGCGCATTGTCTGAATGTCTTTGACTTCTTGTGAGTCTAGGAACTTTTGTGCATATTCTTCCCAAGTTCCGGAATATTGTCCTGATTTACTTTGTTGTTCCCAGTCAGCATAGGCTTTTTGTTTTAGTGTGGAATATTTTTTATCAAGAATCTCGATTTGCTTTCTTGCCTCGATTGCATCTTGACATGCTTTCTCAGAGCTTGCACTTTGCGCAAACACAATCCCTGAAGATGTGATTGCTCCAGATAACAACATGCAAGCTGCAAATACACCAAGAATAGCATTCATGTTTGAATCAGAAATTCAATTTTGCTATTTAACAATTGGGTACAAATCATATTGTGCTATTTGATAGTGCCGCTGCCTAAAAGTCGAATACTTTGTGACTCGGGTTTCAGAATAACGCAAATGTCGCCTTTGTTGTGTACAACTGGTTTTTCCAAGACAAGCTTCAATGGTGATATTGAGGCAAATTTCGCGGGTTTGATCTGCAGTCCAACATTAACAAGACACATTTGGTTTGGTGCAATGTCACCTTTGTAAAATGGGCTTTTTGTGAATTCCAGTTCAATTTCAGTTGAGATTTGTTCAGTTCCAGGCCCACACAACAGATCACCCCTACCGACCTGATCTGGTGTGACCCCCTTTACCGCAAGACCAACCCTTCCAGGTGATACTGCCTCTTCTACAGGGTCATCGTGCATTTGAATTGATTTTATCAGTACATCGATTCCTGCAGGCAAGAGTTTGAGGGTGTCATATTGCTTGATTTTTCCTTGTTCAACTTTGCCTAGAATTACCGTTCCAACGCCTTTTACATCAAAACAATGGTCGATTACTACTCGTGCAGATCCGTCCTTTGATATTTGTGGTAGTTTGTCGGAGTCTTCCTTGATTTTATCTTGTGATATTCTTGGATAATTTGCTAGAACGGTATTTTTTATCATTGTGTTTAGTGTGTTTTCGTCAACATCATAGGTATGAGATAGAATTCCGTTCTTTTTTTGCAACATGTCTAGTGCGATGATTTGCTCGCCCACGAACTTGTCAAGCTTGTTTACATGAAATATCACATATTCTGCCAGATTTATTGTCTGAAGTAATGGTTGAACTTTATCTGGGAATCCGCTTGGTGTGGTGTATGTACGGATGACACCTGCTTCTTTTTTGTCATACATTGTCATGTCTGTTGCAGTTCCCTTTTTACCAAGGGATGCTGCAATCTCCTGATCACCTAATACTACAAAGTTTACAGAGTTTGCCAATAGGTTCAGATAAAAAATTAGGCGTAATAACGATTTAGAGTATGCTATGCATTATGATATAGAATCAAGTATTCATCTGGATTTTTGCGGGATTTTTTTGCATCCAGTGCGTCTTGATATATGTCAAAATGCTCAATCAGGTATAGTCTGCTACCAATAGACCCAAACGGATCGATTCCTACAAGGTCGAATCCAGATTCCGGCGTAAAGAGTGTTTTCTCTTCTTTAGTTATTCCTTGGTTCAACATCAGTACTGCGTTTCATCCATGTATTAATCCAATGATTTTACAAAATTATCAAACACAGATACGTGATTATGGATTTGATGGTTTGAGCATAACTGACAAATCGGTGATTCTTTGGAATTACGTGTTTTTGGACATATTTAGGCACAATTTTGCCGATTGCCCCAACATACCCAAGGGGTTTTGGAATCAAAGAGTTGTCATATCCATATTTTAGGACCTCGTCATGTTTGCTGAAATAATTTACAAATTTTTGACTCACAGTATTCTGTATGGTTTTTCCATGGTTTTTTTGTTGTATAAAGTCTGCAGGAATTGACGCTCCAAAAATATACACTGCTTCGACTAGCTTTTTGCCTTTCAAATTTTCAAGTGTCGATAATATTACTTGGGAGCCAAGGGAATGTCCAATTAATCGTATTTTTAGATTCGGAAACTTTTGCTTAACATCAACTAAGAACCTAGCTAGGTTTTGTCCATTTTTCTTTGCTATTGTAATCCCGACATTGGTTGCATCTGCCTCACGTGATTTGTATTGTACACCTCTGGTGTTGGAATCATAACTAAATCCAACAACTGGATGCATGTATCCTAGCTGAGATAATCGATTCTTTGCAATGAGAAATTTTGCCAATGCACCAGATTTGTTATTGCGCAAGCCGTGAATCATAATTGTTATCTCCTGAACCATACCAAGTGAGTCAAAGAATTTTTTCGGATACAGATCATATGGTTTGTTCTTTTTTGTTTTACCAGTGGTCAGATCATAAAACCCCCTAGTAGAGATTCTTGGAATTCTTTTATTTTGTTTCAAATTTTTCTTTGCGTTTTTTGATGTCTTCTTCTTCTACTCGTACAAATACTGGTGTGATTTCGCCAAGCTTGTGTCCTGATTTTAATTCCAGTTCAGACATTGACTTCCATGGTTTCTCACTTACATTACCAGTCATTCCAAGTTGAACCCAGATCTTTTGGGCGGATTTTGGCAGAAAGGAATGCAAGGCAATCGAAATTGAATATACTGTGTTTGCGGCTAAAAACACGCACGTGTTAGTTCCAGGCCCCTTTTTCCACGGCTCTTTATGCTGGAAATATTGGTTAAAGTAAGTTGAAAACTCCATTATTTTTTTGAGTGCCCTATCAAGATGGTTCTGCTCTACTA